>JAFLRQ010000001.1:0-10190 GCA_022511395.1 Agathobacter sp.
AAAAAATTTTATTACAAACATTGGAAAAAGGCAAGTATGCCTTGCAAGTTTCTGTGGAGACAGTTATACTTTTAGGTAGGTATCAGAATTGCGGGGAGGATTTACTTATGAAAAAAGCATGGGCCATTATGATCTGTTTCATCCTTGTCGCGGCAGCGGCTGCCGGAGGCATTTTCAAAGTCTGGCACGACCGGTTCCGCTACAACGAGAGCTATGTCAACGGCAACACGGGCGGAAACCTGTACAACGGAGGACTCTTCTGCGAGAGCAGCGGCACCGTGTTCTTCTCGAACCCGGACGACAACAACCGCTTGTACTCCATGGATCTGACCGGCGGCAATTTAAAAAAGCTCAGCGACGACATTGCAATGTACATCAATGCGGACAGCAATTACGTCTATTATGTGCGCCGCAACAAGGAAGCCTCCATCGAGGGCGCGTTCTCAGTCTTCACCTTCCACAACAACAGTTTGTGCCGCATCCCCAGAAACGGCGGCAGCGTGACGATTTTGGATCCGGATCCCTGCATCTACGCCACGCTGATCGGCAACTATATCTACTATCTCCACTACGACAATGAGACCGCCACAAGGCTTTACAAGATCGGGATTGACGGCAAGGGCAAAAAGGAATTGAGCTCCCGGTACATGTTCACCTGCAGCACGCTCGGACAGTATTTCTACTACAACGACATGGACACAAACGGAAGTCTCTGCGAGTATGACACCGCATCAGACAGATCCCGCGTGATCTATGACTGCAACTGCTACAAGCCGATTGTCACAGGGGACAACAATGTCTACTATCTGGATGTCAACCGGGACAACGCTCTGGTGCACGTCAATATCCAGTTTGGCAATCCCGTCACGCTCTCGACCGACAGCATTGACCTCTACAATGTCTACGGGAGCACCATCTTCTACCAGCGTTACCGCAAGGACGGCTCTTCTCTGTGCATGATAAAAAATGACGGCTCCGGCTTTCGGGAGCTCGCAGGCGGCAATTACTCCAACATCCATGTGACGTCCTACTACATCTATTTCACGGATTTTAAAACCGGGCAGGTGTTCTACACTCCGACCGCAAATCCGGGTGAAATCTTCAGCTTCCACCCGGGCGTAATCGCCACGAAAAAGAAATAACCGAAATACAGGCAAAAAAAACAGGCGGGATATGTCCCGCCTGTCTCACATTCAGCCGTTTAAGATTCGGCTCGTCTCTTCGAGGAGCCCCTTCATCCGCTCTGTCATCCCATGCACCTGATTGACTGAGCTGCGGATATTTTCGCTGTTCTCGGCGGTATCCTTTGTTCCCTGCATCGTCACATCAATCGCTTCGACCAGCTCCTGGATTGAGCTTTCAAATTTGTCCACGACCACCTTGACAGCGGAGATTGCGCTGTGAATTCCTTCGTCATTCTCACGCGCGCTTCCCACGGATTTTTTTGAGCTCTCCGAGAGATCCCGGATGTTGGACGCCACAACCGCGAATCCGCGCCCGGCGTCTCCCGCGCGCGCCGCCTCAATGGAGGCATTCAGGGAGAGAAGGTTGATGTCTCCGGCAATCTTCTCCACATCCTTTGTCATCTCATTGTACTTTTCCACGCTCTTGTTGATGTCGCTCATGGAGGCCGTGATACTCCGGTTCAGTTCATTCAGCTCGTTCATATGAGCCACCACCGCCTGCATCTCGTTCGAGTTTCTCTCGCCGGTCTGCTGGATCTTGTCGGTTTCCTTCCGAACATTCGCAATGCTCTCGGCAAGCTCCATGAACATCTCAAGCAGCTCCTGATTCATACCGGATATCCGCTCGTTGATCTCCGAAACCTTCTGGCGCTCCCTGCGGATCTCGGACAACATATACTGGTGGCAGTTCTCCCTCTCATTGATGCCCTTTGCAATTGCAATCGCCATCTCACGGCAGGAGGGATACCCGCATGCGTGGCAGTCAAAGTTCCTCTCAGTCTCCGTACTCTTTCCGAGCGCCTCATAGGCCTGCTCAATCTCTCTCTCAGTAATGTTTTTGACCGCAGTCCTCTTATTCACATAACCGCGCGTGAAATCCTCCAGCCGGAGCTCGGCGTCAAACATCGCAAACTGCTTGTCCGCCCCCTTCTTGGTCCTGTTTTTCATGCGCATCTGGTGCGTGTAGGTCTGCACGTCGTGCATGATGGCATTCATCTCAAAGCGCTCGTAGTCCGTGCCCACCCCGGGACCGCTGTTGCAGCCGTCGCCGCAGTTTAAGACGTCAAAGACATCGGGAAGATATTTTTTCTCCTGATCTATGTATTGATCCAGCTCCGGATAGAGCCGCTCCGGGCCCTCGGATGTGATGACTGACAAATCCGGCGCATGAATCAAGAGGTTTTGCATAAGTCCGCCCGGTTTCGGATAGATGGAGCCCTCAAGCCCCTGATAAGCGTCAAACTCAAACTCACTGTGCACCTTGACCTTCGGCAGATCCACGCCCTTCTCCTGAAAATAATTCCTGAGCCGTTCCATTGTGACATTGTAATCAACCAGCCCCGTCTCGTGGAACTCATCGCTCTTTGCGATACAGGGTGAAAGTGCCGCAATCTTCCCTTTATAGCCCAGATACTTGCGGATGTAGACCACAAGACACAGCATGGGGCTGTGAACCGGTGACATATGCGGAATCAGCTCCGGCTTATGCCGCTGCACATAGTTGACCACCGCGGCGCAGGGCTGGGAGATCACCTTCGTGCCCGGATGCGCCTGCAGATAGCGCAGATGCGCCCAGGTACAGATATCCGCGCCAAAACCAACGTCATAGATCTTATGTATGCCCTGATTGCGGAGCCACTGCAGCGCATGACGCCAGTTTCCGTCAAATGCAATCTTGATTGCGGGCGCCGCAATCACTGCAATCTCCTGACCGGCCTGCAAGTCATGAAGGAACTGCTCCAGATCGTCCTCATAGCCTCTCGCCCCGTGGGTACAGGCCTTGACGCACGCACCGCAGCGGATGCATTTGTCATCATTAATGGTAATCCGAAGCATACCGGATTCATCCAGGCGAGCCACATTGGCCTCCGGAGCCGGGCATGCGCGAACACAGGCATTACAGCCGACGCACTTGTCTTTGTCAACAGTGATTAAGCTCATAAGCGGCACCTCGTCTAAATTATTGTATAAATTGATGAATGTGTCACCTCTATTGTACAATTTCTCTAGCAATGTGTCAATCAAATTATGCAGATACCAAATGTTTGAGGATTACAGGAGCAATCCGTGGGTATCACGCAACAGATCAAAAAGTGTCAAACAGTGACAGCTGGTTGGACTCCGGAATATCCCCAAACAGGCGCAGGTCCGCCATCAGCTCAATCAGAGTCTTGGACACCCTGGTCCGCTCGCGGAAGTCATCGAGGGACAAAAACGGTCCGTCCTTCGCCGCCTCCGCAATGGCAATGGCCGCATTGTCCCCCAGCCCCTCGATGGTGTTTAAGGAGGGCAGCAGCTTCCCGTCCACAATCTGAAACCGATGCGGCTGCGAGGCATAGAGGTCAATCGGCAGGAAGGAGAAGCCTCTCGCGTACATCTCCTGCACAATGCGCATATCCTTGTAGATGTCCTGCTCCTTTTTGGACAGCTCATCCTTCCGCTTTTTGAAATCCCTCATGTAGGCCTCCAGCTTTTCCCTTCCCTGACACATGAGCTCGTAGGAAAAGGCAGTGGCCCGAATCGAAAAATACGCGGCGTAATAGGCCAGAGGATAATAGACCTTGCAGTAGGCAATGCGCCACGCCATCATCACGTAGGCGGCGGCGTGCGCCTTCGGGAACATGTACTGGATCTTCTCGCAGGACTCAACGTACCACTCCGGCACATCGTGCGCCAGCATCTCCTGTCTCCACTCGCCCCACTTGTCGCACTTTTTCTTTGCGACCGTGCCCTTGCGCACCGCCTCCATGATCTTGAAGGCCGTCTCGGATTCCAGCCCCTTGCCGATCAGATAGGTCATGATATCGTCGCGGGTGCAGATGGCCTCCGCAAGCGTCGCCGTGCCGCTCTTGATCAGATCCTGCGCGTTGCCCAGCCACACATCCGTCCCGTGGGAGAGTCCCATAATCAGCACCAGGTCCGAAAACTGTTTCGGCTGGGTGTCAATCAGCATGCCCATGGCAAAGTCCGTGCCCACCTCCGGGACGCCCAGCACACCCAGCGGACAGCCGTCGATATCCTCCGGCGTGATCCCCAGTGCGCTGGTGTCCTGAAACAGCGACATCACCTTCGGATCGTCCAGCGGAATCTCCGTCGGATCAATCCCGGTCAGATCCTGCAGCATACGGATCATCGTCGGATCGTCGTGTCCGAGAATATCCAGCTTGAGCAGGTTGTGGTCGATGCTGTGGTAGTCAAAGTGCGTGGTCATGATATCGATCGTCATGTCGTTGGCGGGGTGCTGGATCGGCGTGAAGGTGCAGATGTCCTCCCCCACCGGAAGAACGACGATTCCGCCCGGATGCTGTCCCGTCGTCCTGCGCACGCCGACACAGCCCTGCACAATGCGGTCAATCTCGCAGCCTCTCTTGTGGACGCCCCGCTCCTCGTAATATTTCTTCACATATCCGTAGGCCGTCTTGTCCGCGAGGGTGCCGATGGTCCCGGCCTTGAAGGTCTGTCCCTCGCCGAAAATGACCTCCGTGTACTTGTGCGCCTTGCTCTGATACTCGCCGGAGAAATTCAGGTCGATATCCGGCTCCTTGTTGCCTTTAAACCCAAGGAAGGTCTCAAAGGGGATGTCATATCCGTCCTTTGCGAGCTTTGCCCCGCACTTTGGGCACACCTTATCCGGCAGGTCACAGCCGCTCCCGGCGAAGGAAACCACCTCCGGCGAGTCGAAATCACTGTACTGGCACTGCGGGCAATAATAGTGCGGACGCAGCGGATTGACCTCCGTGATGCCGGCCATCGTCGCCACAAAGGAGCTCCCGACGGAGCCTCTCGATCCCACCAGATAACCGTCCTCATTGGACTTCCACACAAGCTTCTGCGCAATGATATACATCACGGCATACCCGTTTGAGATGATGGAGTTCAGCTCCCTCTCCAGCCGCTCCTCCACGATGGACGGAAGCGGATCCCCGTACATGTGGTGCGCTTTGCTGTAGCAGATCTCCCTGAGGGTCTGATCGGAGTTCTCGATGACCGGCGGACACTTGTCCGGCCGCACCGGCGAAATCCGCTCGCACATATCCGCGATGCGGTTTGGGTTTGTGATGACAACCTCCTGGGCCTTGGCTCTTCCCAAATAGTCAAATTCCGCAAGCATCTCCTCCGTCGTCCGCAGGTAGAGCGGTGCCTGATCGTCAGAGTCGTTGTAGCCGTAGCCGCCCATGATGATCCTGCGGTAGACCTCGTCCTCCGGGTCCAGAAAATGCACGTCGCAGGTGGCGACCACAGGCTTCTTAAACTGCTCTCCCAGAGCCACAATCCGGCGGTTAATGTCCTTTAAATCCTCGTCGGAGGACACCCAGCAGTCCTCATCCCGTATCATAAAGCCGTTGTTCCCGAGGGGCTGGATTTCCAGATAATCATAGAAGGACACCAGCCTCGCAACCTCCTCCTCTGGCCTTGCGTTCAATATCGCCTGGTACACCTCCCCCGCCTCGCAGGCAGAGCCGATCAGAAGCCCGTCCCGGTGTTTTAAAAACTCGCTCTTTGGAATCCGCGGGCGCTTGTTGTAATATTTGATGTGCGCCAGCGAGGTCAGACGGTACAAATTTGTCCGCCCCTGGTCGCAGGTGGCCAGAATAATGGCATGGTATGTCTTTTCCTTCTGTATGTACTCCACCGAAGAATTCCGCAGCGCGTCCGCCGCATCCAGATCCTCAATCCCGCGGTCCTTTAACATCCCGATGAATTTTAAAAAGATCTCCGCCGTGCAGCCGGCGTCGTCCACGGCGCGGTGGTGGTTCTCAAGGCTTACGTTCAACGCCCGCGCCACCGTGTCAAGCTTGAAACGGCTCAGGTTTTGCATGAGCGTGCGGGCAAGTCCCACCGTGTCCACGACGGTAGGATGACAGTCAATGTCAAGCCTTTCACAGTTTTTTCGGATAAAGCTCATGTCAAAATCCGCATTGTGCGCCACCATCACACACCCCGCGCAGAATTCCATGAATTTGGGCAAAATCTCTTCGATCTCCGGCGCGTCGATCACCATGTCGTCGTGAATCCCCGTCAGCTCTTCAATGCGAAACGGAATCGGAACCTTCGGGTTTACAAAAGAGGAAAAACGATCCGTGATCTTCCCGTTCTGCACCTTGACCGCGCCGATCTCAATGATCCGGTTCGACTCCGGGCTAAAGCCGGTGGTCTCCAAGTCAAACACCACATAGTCCGCGTCGAGGGACTGGCCGCGGCTGTCCGTCACAATCCCCTTCAAGTCGTCGACGAGATAGGCCTCCACGCCGTAGATCACCTTGAAATCCTTGCCCTCCGCCGCGTGGTTGGCATCCGGAAACGCCTGCACGTCGCCGTGGTCGGTGATGGCAATCGCCTTGTGCCCCCACTTCATGGCGCGGTTTACGATGTCCTTCACGTCCGAGACACCGTCCATGTCGCTCATCTTCGTATGGCAGTGCAGCTCCACGCGCTTCTCGGCTGCATAGTCCATCCGCTCCGTCGTGAAATCCGCGCACTTCTTTATGCCGACAATCGAACCGATGGTCAGCTCACTGTCAAATTTATCGATGGTCGCCACGCCCTTTAAGCAGACAAATTTCCCCTTCGCAACGGAACCTAACAGTTCCTCTGTCTCCTCGCTCTTCGCAAAAATTTTGCAGACAATCGAATCCGTAAAATCCGTCAGGGTAAAGATAATGAGCGTCTTCTCGTTCCTCAGCACGCGCTTGTCCACGGCGAGAATTTTTCCGCGGATGACCACCTCCCCGATCGGTCCGTCAATCTTCTCAATCTCGATGGACTCCTCCTCGAAGTCCCGTCCATAGAGGACATCCGGATTCATGGAACGCCTGTGGTTCTCCCGGTCAAATTTTTTCCGGAATTCGCCCCGTTTCTCCTCCGAGGGTTTCCGGTAGGCCATTGGCTCCTCCTGCTGCTCCTTTCCCTTTTCCCCATCCGCATAAGCGGGCAGTTCATGCTTCGGCTCGGTTTCCGTCGGCACGGCAGTCTGCGGCAGGGCCTCCGGGCTGCCCTCTCCCTGTTCGGAGGCTGCCAGCGCGCGCGCCGAGATATGCCGGACCTCCTGATTGATCTTCTCCTGCGCATTTTTGCGCAGCTTGCTCTCCTGCGGCTTGCGGTATTTTGTCTCAATCACCACATCCATGCCGCAGCGCTCGCAGATCACCTTCTCCAGAAACTCTACAATCTCCCCGATCCTCTCCTTCGCGACGATGGTCTCGTCCACGGTGATGCTCATGTGATGCGGATCCCCGTACGCAATCTCCGCCGTGCGGAGTATGTTGTACTCAAGCGCGCTGTAGCGGTTCAGCTCGTCCAATATGCTGTCATAGTAGACATCCATCAGGGTCTGCAGCGTGTACTGCTCCGAGAGCTGAAAGCTCTCAATGATGCGCACCTCCTGCCCCGGGGCAAGCTGTGTGATGGCATGCTCCAGATCCCAGATCATGCGCTTGTCCATCAGCCTCGTCCCGCGCAGATACACCCGCAGCTTGGTGTGCTCGCGGTTTGCGCTGATTTTTGTGATCTCAACGGTATCCAGCAGCCGCTCAAGCTCCTGCCCCGGAGTGAGCGTCGGGAACACCTCTCGAAAGGACTTTGCCATACTTATTCCCCCCAGTGCTCCAATTCATAGCGAAGCGCCGGCAAAAGCTCCTGCTCCGGCACTTTTTTGACTACTTCCCCATGCCTGATCAAGAGTCCCTCGCCAATGCCGCCCGCAATTCCCAGATCAGCCTCCCTCGCCTCCCCGGGGCCGTTCACAACGCAGCCCATGACCGCGACCTTGATATCCAGCGGGAACTCCGCCGCCAGCGTCTCAACCCGGTTTGCAAGCGCAATCAGGTCAATCTGCGTGCGTCCGCAGGTCGGGCACGACACCACCTCGATCCCGCCCTTTTTCAGTCCCAGCGTGCGCAGGATCATTTTCGCCGACTTGACCTCCTCCACCGGGTCTGCGGTCAGCGACACGCGGATGGTATCGCCAATCCCCTGATGCAGGATCAGTCCGAGACCGACCGCCGACTTGATATTTCCGGCCGTCAGCGTTCCCGCCTCTGTGATGCCGACATGCAGCGGGTGGTCGGTCTGCTCCGCAATCAGCTCGTGGGCCTTCACGCACATCATGACATCCGAGGACTTGATGCTGATGACCAGATTGTCATAGCCCATATCCTCGATTCTCTTCGCCTGTGTCAGAGCGCTCTCCACCAGCGCCTCTGCCGTCACGCCGCCATATTTTTCCAAGAGCTCCTTTTCCAGAGAGCCGCTGTTGACTCCCACCCGGATGGGGACAGCGCGCTCCTTCGCCGCGTCCACCACCGCGCGCACGCGCTCGGCACTCCCGATATTGCCGGGATTGATTCGGATTTTGTCCGCCCCGTGCTCAATGGCAGAAAGGGCGAGGCGATAATCAAAATGGATGTCCGCCACAAGCGGGATCGTGATGCGTTTTTTGATCTCGGAGAGGGCGGCCGCCGCCGCCATCGTCGGCACGGCGCAGCGGATGATCTCACAGCCCGCCGCCGTAAGCCTCTCTATCTGCGCCACCGTCGCCTCCACATCCTCCGTGCGCGTGTTTGTCATGGACTGAATTGCAATCTCTGCACCGCCGCCGATCACACGGCTTCCAATCGCAACCTCTCTTGTTCTGTGCTTTTTCATCCTCTGCCCCACCTCTGCCCACTATAGCTAAAATAACCTGCGTATATCGTTAAAGAGCACGACAAACATCAGAAGGAACAGCAAACCAAGCCCAATCAGGTTCACCATGCCCTCCTTCTCGGGATCAATCCGCTTCCTGCGGATGGCCTCTACAATCAGGAACACAAGCCGCCCGCCGTCCAGCGCCGGAAACGGCAGAAGGTTCATCACGCCCAGGTTCGCAGACAGAAGCACTGCCCAGTTTAGCATATTTAAGAACGCGTAGTAATAGCCGGAGGTCTGCACCGACTCTGTGTACACGTCCCCAATGTTTTTCACAATACCCACCGGCCCCATCATATTGTTGAAGGAGACCTTCCCGGTAACCAGCATTTTAAGGCTGTTCAGCGTGGAGTAGATCCAGTAGCGGATCTCATAAAAGCTGTATTTGACGCTCTCCAATACATTGCACTTCTGACGCGGCTGCCGGTAGCTGAAGCCGAAGAGATACTGTCCGCTCTCCTCGCTGTATCTCGGGGTCAGCGTCGTGGTGAAGCGCTCGCCGTCCCGTTCATAGGTGATCTTTGCGGTTTCCCCCGGATGAAAGAGTGTGTATGCGCTGATATCGCGGTAAAAGTGGATGGCAAAGCCATTCATCTTCACGACGGTATCCCCCGCCTGCATCCCTGCCTCCGCCGCGGGATAGCCCTCGATCATCTCCGTGATCTGCGGCTTGTCGTATCCCTCACAGCATATGATGATAAACGCGAACACAAACGCCATGATAAAGTTGAAAAAGGGTCCCGCAAACACGACGCTCATACGCGCCCAGACCGATTTCTTCCCGAAGGCCCGCTCATCGTCGGACGCCTCGTCCTCGCCCTCCATCATGCATGCCCCCCCAAAGGGCAGCAGCTTGATGGAGTACTTGGTCTCTCCGCGCTGAAAGCCGACGAGCGTCGGCCCTAAGCCCAGACAAAACTCATTCACCCGGATTCCGTTGGCCTTCGCCAGCCAGAAATGCCCCAGCTCATGAAAAATCACAATGACACTGAAAATCAGAAAAGCCAATACAAATCTCAATTTCCCCACCTGCTCTCTACAAATTCATAAATCTCCCGCTCCGTCGCGAGAATATCTTCCAAATCCGGATCTTCCACCCATCTGCCGCAATCCATCGCCGCCTCAATGACCTCGGCAATCTCAAGGTATGCAATTCCTTTGTTTAAAAACAGCTCCACCGCACACTCGTTGGCGGCATTGTACATGGCCGGCGCGCTGCCGCCCTTTCGCATGGCGGAATATGCCAGCGCAAGCCCCCGGAAGGTATCCATATCCGGCCGCTCAAAGGTCAAGGCTCCCAGCGCAAAGAGGTCGAGCCTT
>JAFLRQ010000001.1:10290-69584 GCA_022511395.1 Agathobacter sp.
CCTCCCGCTTTTTCCCGCGAAACGGTCCGCCGGATGCCGTGAGCAGTATCCTTTGGATCCGGTTGCCCTCACTCCCCAGCAGTGACTGGAAAATCGCGCTGTGCTCGCTGTCCACCGGCAGGATCTTCACTCCCTTTTTTCGCGCGAGGGGCATAATGAGATGCCCCGCCGTCACCAGCGTCTCCTTGTTGGCCAATGCAATGTCCTTGCCCGCCATAATCGCGGCGATGGTGGGTCGCAGCCCCAGCATACCGACCATTGCCGTCACCAGGAGCTCACTCTCCTCCATGGCCGCCACCTCGATCAGGCCCTCCATCCCACAGCGTATCGGAATGCCGAGATCCGCCGTGCGCACCCGCAGCTCCTTGGCGTCCCGCTCCTCCCACACATTGACCAGCTTCGGGGAAAAGCGACGCATCTGCTCCTCCATGAGCGCAAGGTTGCCGCCGCACGCCAGCGCCACCACCTCGATGTCCCTATGCTCCTCCACCACCGCGAGGGTCTGGGTTCCAATGGAACCTGTGGAGCCTAAGATCGCTATTTTTTTATGTCCCATCGCATCCTCCGCAAGCCCCGTCCGTCAGACCAGCCAGACGGAGAGGTAATAAATGATTGGCGCCGTAATGATCATGCTGTCAAAGCGGTCCAAAATCCCGCCATGGCCCGGAATCAGCCTGCCGTAATCCTTGATTTCGTAATTCCGCTTGATGGCGGAGGCGGTGAGATCCCCCACCATGGAGATGAGGGCCGCAACTGCCGCAATGCCGGAGAGAACCGCAATCTGCACTCCGTCAAGCTCCATCTGCGCGCGAAAAATATAACTGTAGAGCGCCACCAGCAGCGCTGATCCCACGACGCCCCCCACTGCGCCCTCCACGGACTTCTTTGGGCTCAGCTTTGGCGACATCTTGTGTTTTCCAATCAGCACACCCACACAGTAGGCGCAGGTGTCACAGCCCCACGAGCACAAAAACACCAGAAACGCCAGATACAGCCCGCGCTCCAATACACGGATCTGATAGACATAGGACAGCATGACGGCCACATAGAACAGCCCAAAAAAAACCTTCATGATCTGCCTCGCCGTATACTTAGGATACGCAAACACAAACACAAACATGAGAAGAATCAAAAAACCCATGAACACCGGCATTGGGTCAGCCAGAAAACGCCACTGCAAATTTGCGTAGTACACGGCCGCCGCCAGATAGCCCAGCATTGACAGCGGGCTCCTGTGGATCTCAAACACGCGGTAGAGTTCAAACATCCCAATGCAGGAGATGACAAATGTGGATGCCAGCAAAACCTCGGCTCCCGTGATGACGAGAAACAGGGCAAGGATCACCAGCACGATTCCGCTCAACAGCCTTGTTTTAAACATGCGGTGCCTCTTCCTCCTTTTCCAGACCGCCAAAGCGGCGTTCTCTTTGATTATATGCGCGAATTGCGTCCATCAGTTGCTCTCTGTGGAAATCCGGCCACGGAACCTCTGTGAAGTACAGCTCCGTGTACGCGAGCTGCCACAACAGATAATTGGACAGGCGCTGCTCTCCGCTGGTGCGGATCAGAAGATCCGGGTCCGGCAGCTCCCTTGTGTCCAGATAGGCCGAGAAGCTCTCCTCCCCGATCTCGTCGACGGACAGCCGCCCGCTCACGCAGTCCTCCGCCATGCGCCGCATTGCGCGGACCATCTCGTCCCTGCTCCCGTAATTGATGGCAATGGTAAGGTTCAGCCCGGTATTTCCCGCGGACGCCTCCTCCAGATTGCGTATGCTCATCTGGAATGCCTCGGACAGACGCCCAATCTCGCCGATCACGCGCACACGCATATTGTTCTTATCCGCGATTTTCACACAGTTCTTTAAATAATTTTCGAGGAGCTTCATCAGTGCATCCACTTCGCTCTGAGGACGGTTCCAGTTCTCGGTGGAAAAAGCATAGAGCGTCAGATACTGAATGCCGATCTCATAGGCCACGCGGCAGATATCCTCCACGTTTTTCGCCCCGACAGTATGCCCGTAATTGCGCGGCATTCCCTTGCTCTTCGCCCAGCGCCCGTTGCCGTCCAAAATAATCGCGACATGCCTTGGTATATTCATATGCGTTCCCCCATACGATTGAAAAGGGACATGCCTATGGCAATGTCCCTGACTGCTCTTAATACAAGAGTTAAACTGTAAGAATTTCCTTTGACTTCTCGTCCACCGCCTTGTCGATCTTCGCCACATACTGATCGGTCAGCTTTTGGATGCCGTCCTCCAGATCCTTGATCGCGTCCTCGGAGATATCCTCACTCTTGCCAAGCTTCTTAAATTGATCCATCGCATCCCTGCGGATGTTGCGGATCGCCACCTTGGCGTTCTCACCCTTCTTCTTGATATCCTTTGCCAGATCCTTGCGTCGCTCCTCCGTGAGCTCCGGGAACACCAGACGAATCATCTTACCGTCATTCGTCGGGTTGATCCCAAGATCCGACATGTTGATCGCCTTCTCAATCTCCTTCACCATGGAGGCTTCCCACGGCTGGATCTGGATGATTCTTGGTTCCGGCACATTGACATTGGCAACGCTCTGAATCGGGGTGGGGGTCCCGTAATAGTCCACACGAAGCTTGTCGAGCAGATGCGGATTGGCCCGCCCTGCGCGGATTCCCGCAAACTCCTCGTCCAGATTCGCCAGCGTCTTGTTCATCTTATCTTCATACTGATCTAATCTTTTATCCATACTCCCTCCCCGCTCTCTAGTCCACGGTGACCTTCGTCCCGCTGAAGCTTCCGCTCACTGCCCTTACAATACTGTCCTCCTCGTTCAGCCCGAACACATACATCGGCATCCGGTTCTCCATGCACATCACGGAGGCCGTCAGATCCACCACGGCAAGCTCCCTGTCGATCACCTCGCGGATGGACACCTCATCGTATTTGCGCGCGTTGGCATTCACTTTCGGATCGCTGTCGTACACCCCGTCGATCGACTTGGCGAGATAGATCCCGTCCGCCTCAATCTCCACAGCCCGAAGGACCGTTGCCGTGTCCGTGGAAAAGTAAGGATGCCCCGTACCGCCGGCAAAGAAAACTACCATGTCATGCGCAAAATACTTGTTCGCGCGGTCCTTGGAAAACAGCTTCGTCATGGAACCGCACTCAAAGGGGGTAAGAACCGCCGTCTTCATTCCGACCGAACGAAAAATCTCCGACACATAGATGCAGTTCATCACAGTGGCAAGCATACCGATCTGATCCGCCTTCACGCGGTCTATCGTCTCGCTGGTTCTTCCCCGCCAGAAGTTTCCGCCGCCGATCACAATTCCAATCTGAACGCCGTCGTCCGCCAGCTTTTTGACCTGCCGCGCCACCGCAGTGACCGTCGGCTCGTCAAATCCCTGGTGTCTCTCACCTGCCAGCGCCTCTCCGCTCAGTTTCAACAAAATCCGCTTCTTCATCCTGCATCACCTCCGCCAGCACGGAAACAATCATTATTTATTGTCAAAAAGCCCCTGTACATCGATATCCGCGTAGCACTGCGAGCAGAATCCCTCGATCACTGCACCGTTGTTGATCTGCACGGAGCGGGACTTGATATTGCCCATAACGACCGCTGAGGTATCTACAACCACCGGTCCCTGCACGTCGATGTCACCCTTGATGGCGCCTGCAATCACTGCGGACGCCGCAGAGATATTGCCGATAATGACAGAGCCTGCCCCGATCTTTACCGTGCCGGAGCTGACCACTTCACCCTCAATCTTTGCAACATCGGCAAAAAACTCACTTGCGGAGCTGTTGCCGTTGATAGTGCCGGTCACGGACAGCTTGCCGTTACAGGTCACATTGCCATTGATCGTTCCCTGAATCTCAAAGGAACCTGCGGTAGACAGATCTCCGGTAATCACGGTACTTGTGGTGATCACGGTCGTCTCGTCGCTGACCTGTCCCGCTGCCGGACTCACATTGCCTCTTACAATTTCACTCATAATGCTCCTCTCTGCCTGCGGCTGGGCAGGACGCTCCTGTACCTGCGGCTCACGTTCTTTTGCGGGTTCAATCGGCGGAAGCTCTCCTCCTGCCGCCGGTGCTGTGCTGACATTCTCCAAAAGTCCATCCAGCTTGGAGAGCTCGCTCTGCACGTTCACGCCCTCGCTCAGCGTGTCCACTACCAACGCTCCGTCGCGTCCCTGTCCCTGTGCTTCCGCACCCGGCATCATCTCGTTCACTGCCTGTGACAAATCCTCTTTGAAATCCTTAAATAATCCCATGGTATATCCTCCATACTCATTTTATTCAACACTATCAGCCCTGATATATTGAATCACTCTTGTATTTTCATCAATCGGCAGGATTTTCGCCTGCATGTCCTGCAGGGACTCAATCAGCGGCCCGAGAGCCTCCACCGTTGTTGACTTATTGTCACCGTCATGCAAAAGCACAACCGATGTTTTGTAACGGGACACCCCCTCCTTCACATTGGAGATGACATCCTCTGCGGAATAATCCGCCACCGCGTCTCCGCCCGAGACATTCCAGTCAAAATACGCAATGCCCTTTTCGTTCAGGATGCGAACCAGCTCGACCATGTTCACATTGCTGATCTCATTGCCGCTGCCACCCGGAAACCGATAATATTTACACGAAACTCCGGTCACATTCTCAAGAAGGGACAGCATTTTCTCACAGTCCTGCCGAAAGGCCTCCTTTGATGCGTAGAGGGTACTGTACTGGTTCGAGTAGGAGCGCATGCCAAGTGTGTGTCCCTCCGAGACAATCCGCCTGTATGTTGCCTGCATGTCCTCCGACTCGTCTCCGACGACAAAAAAAGTCGCCCGCACACCATGATCTCTCAGCACATCGAGAATCGCATCCGTATTCCGGTTGGGGCCTCCGTCAAATGTCAGGTAGACCAGATGCTCGTCGCCCGCCACAGCCATATTGTCCGGCGAATCAATTCCCGTCAGCACCTGACCGAAGGACTCCGGCGGATCATCTTTCTGCGAGCTCGGCCCTTCATCCGGTGCGCGCTGCGTCTCCTCGATCCTTTGGATTCTCTCTTCCATCCGGTTCAGTTTGCGGTACAATGAAATGACGTTAGCCGTCAGAATTATTATTGCCAGAAACGAGATCAGCATCCAGCCGAAGATCGATACAATAATCCCGATCTTGATCCGGTTGATTCTCGCGCGTCTTTTCATGCGCTCATCAACCGCTGCAGTGACCTTTTCACTCATACATTTCCTCCAACGGAAAATATCCTTTTTTATTTTACCACATTTTTCATCAATGTAAAGAAAAATTTAAATTACAAAAAAATGGGAGTGCCGTAACACCCCCATTCCCTATACGCCCCTGCGAAATTACTTATGCGTTCATCTGAGCGGCAACCTCAGCGGCAAAGTCCTCCTGCTTCTTCTCAAGTCCCTCGCCTGTCTCAAAGCGGACAAAGCGCTTTACGGCGACATCCGCGCCCACGTTCTTCGACACCTGCGCAAGGTACTGGCCAACCGTCTGCTTCCCGTCCTCCGCCTTCACATACACCTGATCCACAAGGCAGATTTCCTTCAGCTCCTTGCTGACACGGCCCTCGATCATGCCATTGATCACCTTTTCCGGTTTCTGGGACTCCTTCGGGTCATTCATGATCTGCGCGCGGAGAATCTCCTTCTCATGCTCGATATAATCCGCGCTGACCTCGTCGCGGCTCACGTACTTCGGATAAAGGGCCGCAATCTGCATCGCAATGTTGGACATTGCGGTCTTCACCTCATCGTTGGCCACAGAGGTCTCCGCCTCCACGATCACAGCGATTCTTCCGCCGCCGTGAATGTAGGACACGACACATCCGTTCTCCGCAGTCACCTTCTCAAAGCGGCGGATCTTCAAATTCTCACCGATCACGGCAATCTTCTCTGTCAGCGCCTCCTGAACCGTCTTGCCCTCGTCAAGAATCCACTTCTGGGCCATAAACGCATCCATATCGTCTGTGCCGGAACCAAGCGCCTGCTTAGCCACCGCGTCCACAAACTCGCGGAAGGTCTCGTTCTTCGCAACGAAGTCGGTCTCGGAATTGACCTCTACAACAGCCGCGGTCCTGTCGCCGTCCATTGCAACCGTGCACAGACCCTCGGCCGCGATGCGGCCCGCCTTCTTCTCCGCCTTTGCCTGACCGTTCTTTCTGAGGTACTCAACCGCCTCATCCATATCGCCGTTAGTCTCGTTCAGCGCCTTCTTGCAATCCATCATGCCTGCGCCTGTCATCTCGCGCAGCTCTTTTACCATAGCAGCAGTAATTGCCATCTCATTATCCTCCAAATTCAATCTGTTTAACGCCCCGGTTACGCCTCGGCAGCCAGCTCTTCCTCTTCTGCCTCCATGCTTTCAGCCTCAGCCGGAACCACATTCTCCACTCCCTGCTTTGCCTCGATGACAGCGTCCGCCATCTTGGAAACAATCAGCTTCACCGCGCGGATCGCGTCGTCATTGCCCGGAATCACATAATCCAGCTCATCCGGATCACAGTTGGTGTCCGCGATACCGATCAGTGTGATGCCTAAGGTGCGGGCCTCCTGAATGCAGATTCTCTCCTTCTTCGGGTCAACGACAAAGATTGCGTCCGGAATGCGCTTCATCTCCTTGATACCGCCAAGGTTGCGCTCTAACTTCTCCCACTCTTTCTTCAAAGCAATGACTTCCTTCTTCGGAAGCACATCGAAGGTTCCGTCCGTGGACATCGCCTCGATCTCCTTCAGACGCCCAATCCGGCTCTGGATTGTGCGGAAGTTGGTGAGCATGCCGCCCAGCCATCTCTCATTTACATAGTACATGCCGCAGCGCTCCGCCTCAGACTTGATTGCGTCCTGCGCCTGCTTCTTGGTTCCGACAAAGAGGATTGTCCCGCCCTGCGCGGCCACGTCAGAGACTGCGTCGTACGCCTCATCCACCTTGTCCACAGACTTCTGCAGGTCGATGATGTAGATGCCGTTGCGCTCCGTGTAGATGTACGGTGCCATCTTGGGATTCCATCTTCTCGTCTGGTGTCCGAAATGAACACCTGCTTCCAGTAGCTGTTTCATTGAAATTACGCTCATTTTCTTTACCTCCATCGGTTCAATCTTCCATACCCGGGTCATCCGCCGCAGTCTTCACTTGAAGCCCCACAGCCCTGCTCTCCACCGGACCGCGTAAATCCGGCACCCAAGCACCCTGGCATGTGTTTCATTAATAAAGCCTCTGGCATTATACCACGCCAAAGGCTTTTTTGCAAGCAATTTATTTTTCGTCTTCTTCCGGCTGACCGTCTCCCTCCGCCTGCGATTCCCCGGAATCGTCCGGCGTTTCGAAATCCTCTGTCTCCTCAGGCATCACCATTCCGAGGGCCTCCGCGCGCCGGATGACCTCCTCGTTGGAAATCTCCTTTACGCCTCTCGTGTGAAACGCAACGGTCAGCATAATCGCAGTGAACATAATTCCGAAGCCGCAGCCTCTCAGATAATACTTAAACCGCATCTCATGCCCCCCTGTACAGATCAATTACAAGGCGCACCTCTCCGAGGCCCAAGCCGAGCTGCCGGGCAATTTCCACATCCGGAACCCCCTCGTCGCGCAGCGCAAGGATACTCTCGTTGTGGTTCGCCCGCTCTTCGCGCTCATCACTCCACTCCCGTTGCTCCCGCAGCGCCCTCATCTCCTGCGGCTCCCGCTTCTCATGCGGCTCTTCCGCATCCTCAAAGAGATCCTCAGACTCACTCCCGGACGCACCGAACTCCTCCGGCTCAACCAGCGGCGGTAATTTCCGATGCAGACTGCTCTCAAGCTCCCTCGCGGCCTCCGCCACGCTGTATAGCATGTCATTCCCCGAGCTCTTCACCTGCTTGGAGAAATCGCGGAGCTGATCTGCGAACTGCGTCAGTTCCACATGCTTGTCATTGAGCATATTGTAGAGGAAAATGATCTCGCTGTGTGTCTTGTTCATGGACTCGATCACTGTGTCGGAATACTCGTTGATCGCCATAATCTTCTCGTTCGTCACCTTCTCTAGGGCGCGCTTTGTGACATCCGCCACCTCGCCGACCGCCTCCGTGAGCGAGTCGTCAATGACAGACTCCGCCTCCTTCAGCTGGCGCTCCACAATTACCTTCATTTCCTTTTCACTGAGGCTGGTAAGCCGCTCAAGATCCTTGTGCGTAAGCTTTTCCTCAACAAAAAAACTGACCAGGATAAAAGCGACGCCTATCAGGATCAGTATCATTTCCAATGCTGTCATGCCGTTCCTCAAACTTTGATATCAAAACCGGAACTGCCCTGCTTTTTGATCACACGGTCTCCTCCTGCGGGCTGTCCGTCCTTTTTGTCCTTTTTACGGCGCCCCCCGGCAGAATACTTTCCCTTGCCCTCATCCCTTGCGTCCGCGTCATTTTTCATCTTTTCGCTGTTCTCGGGATTTAATACCTGATGCGACAGAGCCTCCTCCCGCGACTTCACCTGCACCTGTATGTTCTGCTGGTCAATCTGCGGTTTGGTGTCCTCCTGATGTTTGATCAGATTCATGTCTGCACTGCGCGGTATCATTACATTGTTGATTGGGGTTATCGCCATACGTCCACTCCTCACCTCATAAAAATATGGCCAAAGCCGTTTCTGTCAGATCGGCCTTAGTCTACCAATATATCCATGTACGGTCCCATTTTTTTGCGCATTTTCACAAGCGCCTTGGTGTGAAGCTGCGACACGCGCGATTCCGACACCTCCAGGAGCCTGCTGATCTCCTTTAACGTCAAATCCTCGTAATAGTAGAGCTCGACCACCCTGCGCTCCTTTTCGGTCAAAAGCTCCAGCGAGGCGACAAGCATCTCCTTGAGCTCCTCCTCCTCCACAACCGCCTCCGGCTGTGAAAAACGTGACTGGCTGACACTGTCAACCACCGGCTCGGAACCGTTCTCCTCGAACTCGTTTAAAGAGACAACATTTGTCACCTGCATCTGAGCCTGCCAGCTGGTCAGCTCATCCTCCGAGAGCCCGAGCTCCGCCGCCAGTTCGTCATCCGTCGCCGCGCGTCCGGTACGCATCTCAATCTCCCGGATCGCCTCATCCATCCTGCGCTGGCGCTGGCGCACCGTCCTTGGAATCCAGTCCATCTTGCGGATCTGGTCCAAGATCGCTCCTCGGATCCGCAGGCTTGCGTATGTTTCAAACTTGACATTTTTCTCGAGATCAAATTTGTCAATTGCGTCAATCAGTCCGAAAATTCCGTAGCTCACCAAATCCTCGTACTCAACATTGTGTCCGAGGTACATGCTCAGCCTTCCGGCAACAATTTTTACCAACTGGGAATATTCAATTATCAGCTGTTCACGCAGCTCCTTGGACGGCTTTTTGCAGTACTCGTCCCAGAGCTTTTCCTTGTCGACTGTCTTCATTCACCCTGCCTTTTCGGTTATGCGTCGCCTGCGTCAATGTTTTCCAGTTCTTCCTCAGTCTCTGTCTCCGACTGCGCGTCTCCCTCTTCAAGCTCTGCGTCCGCATCGCCCTCCCCGGGCGTTCCCTCCTCTTCTCCGGGCTGCTCCTCCATCTCCTTGAAGTTGGCATCCACGATCCACTGCACCAGAGTGCCGAGCACGTAAAAGATGATCAGCACAAGCAAAAGCCTGACCGTGAAGGCCAGCGGTGACAGGCGCTTGGCAAAAGCCAGAACACAGTTGATCGCGCCCGCCAATAGCATAATCAGCGCCGGAAGCCATTTTGTTTTCATAACTCCTATGCTCCTCTATATTACTTTGGAGAATTTTCCGACTGCCTTAATAAGATATTCCCCGTTTTCACAATTTAACTCCACCGTGCGCCCGTAGTTGAGCCCGGTGTCCTCCGCGATCAAAGGAATCCTGAGTTCCTTTAGGATCTCCTTTGCCGCCTCCGCGTTGCTCTTCCCAACATTGCCCAGCGCGGTGTTTGCGGATATTTCAAACATGCAGGCGCCCCCGGCGATCTTCGCCACAAGACGTCTCTGCTCGGCACCGGACTGAAGCACCTGTCGAAGCAGCTCACGAATCCCGGTGTCTGCAAATTTTGCAATGTTGGAATGGTTTTTTATTTTTGTACTGTCGGGCAGCATATAGTGGACCAATCCGCCAATCTTTGTCTGAGGATCATAGAACGTCAATCCGATACAGGAACCAAGCCCCAGCGTCGTCAATACATCCGTTGAACGCCCAACTTTCAGATCCGCCATTCCTACCTTGATCAAGTTTCCCACTTTCCGTTCATCTCCTAAATGTGAATTCCGAGGGAGGAAAGTATTATTTCGTAGGAATCCTCCTCCGGCATAAGAATAAAATAGCCGTCAATGGAAACATCATCTCCGAACTCCGTCTGGATCATGAGGGCATTGTTGCCGAACTGGCCGAACTGAATCGCAGGCACGGACAAAATTGCTCCCGCCATATCAATCGCAACATGCGGGATGGACGGAGCAATCTTCAGATTCGTCATCCCTGACAGGGCGGTCAGATAAGAGGCGGTAATAATATTGCCGATCTCCTTGATTGCAGACATATCCATCTCCGTGAAGTCGTCCCTGCATTCCGGATCACGCCCCATAAGCTTGTTCACCAGATAGTGCGCGGAATCCATTCTCATCAAAAACATCATACTGCCCGTGATGTCCATGGTCACCTCGAGAAAAACCCCGACAATGACCTCCTCCTCCGGGCATATGGCCGAGCTCAGCTGGGATGCCTCCATCAATTGAACCTTGGGAACATTCATCTGAATGGTCTGATTGAGCATACCGGCGAGGGCGGTCGTTGCATTTCCCGCCCCGATATTGCCAATCTCCCGGAGAATATCCAAATACATTTCATTTACATTGTCCAGGGAAAATTCACCCATAATCCACCTCGCATTCCGCGCAAAAATCTTCTTAAACTAGACATTGTCCTTCTCATCAATGATCGCATTGATCTCCAAAAGTGAAATCAACTGCTCTCCGCTCTTGCCGATTCCATTGATAAAATTATCCCTCGCATGACCGGACTGCACATTGTTCGGCTCGATCTGGTCGGTGGAGAGCGTGACCACCTCGCTGACCGCGTCCACAATTACGCCCAGCATACCTCTGTCCTCAATCTTTAAGATGATGATTCTTGAAGTGTTCGTGATCTCATCCTTCTCGAGTCCCATCTTGATGCGGATACTCATGACCGGAACAACCTCGCCGCGCAGGTTGATAATCCCCGGGAAATAGACCTGTGCCTTCGGCACCCGCGTAATCTTCTGCATGCGCACAATGTTGTCAATATAGCTGATATCAATGCCGTATTTCTCACTGCCGATCTGTACGACTATGTACTGCTTTGTCTGTTTGTCCACAGTTGTGTCTATCATTAAATCTGACATTTTCTTCCCCCCATTACATCAGCGTGTTTGCGTCTAAAATCAATGCCACTTCGCCGTCTCCGAGTATCGTCGCGCCGCTGATCAGCTTGTTGCCGTTGATATATTTGCCAAGCGACTTGATAACGATTTCCTGCTGGCCGATCAGATTGTCCACCACGAGACCCACCTGACTGTCACCGCGCTTTACAATAACTACAGTGAGATTCTCCGGCTCCACCTCCATCGGTTCAATGTCGAGCACCTTATCCAGACGGACGAGGGGGATGACGCTGCCGCGGAGATGCATGACTTCCTTGGCCTGCACATACTTGATCTCCGTTACCGGAATATTCTCAATGTTGGAGATCGATCCGAGCGCAATCGCATATTTCTCATCGCGAATCTCAACCATCAGGGCCTGAATGATCGCAAGCGTCAGCGGAAGGCGAACCGAGAAGGTCGTTCCTTCGCCGATGGATGTCTTGACATCCACATCACCGCCCAGCTGCTCGATTCCGGACTTCACCACATCCAGTCCGACGCCTCGGCCGGAAATGTCCGTGATCTTCTTCGCCATGGAAAAGCTCGGGAGGAACAGGAGGTTAATAATCTCCTTCTGGGTCATCGACTCCGCCTGCTCTTCCGTGATGGTTCCGCGCTCAATGGCCTTGTTCTTGACCGCTTCCACGTCAATTCCGTTACCGTCATCGCCAACCTGGATAATGACGTTATTTCCTTCCTGATAAGCATTCAGGAAAATATTTCCTACCTCCGGCTTTCCTCTCTTGATACGCAGTGCCGTATCCTCGAGACCGTGGTCCGCAGAGTTTCTCAGCAGGTGCTGCAGCGGATCTCCGATCTGGTCAACCACCGTGCGGTCAAGCTCGGTGTCCTCACCGGTCATCACCAGCTCCATCTTTTTGTTCAGCGTTCTCGACAGATCGCGGATCATGCGCGGGAACTTATTGACCACGCTCTCAATCGGAACCATTCGAACCTTCATTACGGATTCGTGAAGGTTCGTCGTAATCCGCTCCAGATACTCAATCTGCTCATGGAAGCTCTGGCTGGAATTGCCGCCCTCCGACGAGCTGATCGAAACAAGGCTGTTCTTTGCGATAATCAGCTCGGACACTTGGTTCATCAGCGCGTCGAGCTTTTCGATATCCACGCGGACCGTGCGGTTTGTCGCCGGTTTTCCCACTGCCTTTTTCGCCTGTGCCTGCGAATCCTCCTTCTTCGCCGGAGCCGCGGCCTTCTTCTCCACCGGAGCGGGCTTCGTCTCTTCCTCCGCCTCCTTCTCCTCCTCAACGCGCTCCGAAAAGTCATTCAGCTCCTCGGCAAAGACCGCATCGATCTCAGAGACATTCTCCGCCGCCTTTTTGACAACATCCAGACTTTCTGCAGAAGCCAGATAGAAACTGAAGGTCAGATCAAATTTCTCATCTTCAATATCCTGTGAGCTCGGCTGGTAGACCACAATCTGGCCGAACTCTTCCACCGCCCGAAACACAAGGAACGCACGCGCCGCTTTCAACAGGCACTCGGACTGAATCCGAACTGTCATTCCGTATATGTGCTGTCCGGCCTCCTTGAGCTCATTAATCTTCTTGCGGTCCGCATCATCCAGCTCAATCTCCAGATACTGCTTGTCGGACTCTTTGACATTCGCTGAGGCAGCCGTCCCCTCCGATCCGGATTCGGCCGCCGCCGGAGTGTCATCCGCCGGCTTATTGTTTGCCCTCGCAATCGCATTGTTGAGCTCCTTGATAATCAGCTCGTTATCCTCTTTTCCCTCGTCGGAGCTCGCCTTGACATTGTCAAGGTAACCCTCGATCGCGTCCAGACACTTAAACAGCAGGTCAATCATGCTGCTGTCCACAGACAGCTTGTCGCTCCGAACCTCCTGGAACACATTCTCCATGTCATGGGTCAGATGCTGCATGCGCTTAAAGCCCATGGTACCTGCCATGCCCTTTAAGGAGTGCGCCGCCCGGAATACCTCATTGATCGTGTCCTTGTTGTCCGGCTCTTTTTCAAGTGTCATGATGCAGTCGCTGAGCGTCTGCAGATGTTCGGCACTCTCATCAATAAAGATCTCAAGATACTGGCTAATATCCATAACTACATTACCCCCACATTCTTTGTGATTGTTTTTGCAACCTCGTTCAGAGGAACAACTTCGTTGACAAGACCTGCTTCCGCAATTGCCTTCGGCATCCCGTACACAACACAGGTTTCCGCATTCTGTGCGATCACATGAATCCGTTTGCGGCGAGAGAGGGAGAGAATCCCGCTGGTGCCGTCCGCTCCCATCCCGGTGAGCACCACGCACACAATCTCGTCGTACTTCGATTCCATAAGCGAATCGTACATAATGTTGGCACAGGGCTTTAACCCGCCGATTGCAGGGCTGTCGTTCAGCACGATCCGGTGCGTGCCGTCCGAATTACTTGCAACCTCTAGGTGTTTTCCGCCGGGAGCGATGTACACATGCCCCTTTTTGAGCACCTCCTGGTCCTCGGCCTCCGAGACCGCAATCTCACTGAGCTCATTTAACCGGTTTGCCAGGGATTTGGTAAAACCGACCGGCATGTGCTGAACCAGCACCATGGGCGCGTCCAGCTTTTTCGGAAGAAGCGGAATCACCGACTGCAGCGCTTTCGGTCCTCCCGTGGAGCACGCCAGCGCAACCAGCTTGTTTTTTCCGGCTCCGGCCCGTACCGGGCGGGATTCGGTTTCCTTTGCCTCACTCCTCGGCGCCCTCACGTAGTTTTTGGAGTAGAGAACCGCATTGAGCACTGAGAGGAGCTTTCTTCTGAATTCTCCGCCCTTTGTCTCAATGATGTTGCCCGGTTTTGTCAGAAAATCAACTGCGCCGAGCTCCATTGCGCGGATTGTGGTCTCTGCGTTTTCCGTGGTGTTCGTGCTCACCACAACCGCGGTCACCTTGATCCCGTCCTTTTTCAGTTTTTCAAGTAATTGCAGACCATCCATTCGAGGCATATTGACATCCAAAATAACGGCATCATAGCGCTTTTGTTTCAGCACCTCATACGCTTCCAATCCATCTCTGCAGGAATCGATTGCCTGGAAGTTGTTATCCGAGTTGATTATATCACAGAGCACCCTTCTCACGAGTGCAGAGTCATCGATAACCAAAATGTTTTTTTTCATAAAATCATTCCCCATTTTCCTTTTGACGTATTCTGCGCTCTTCCTCGAATACAAACCGAACAATTTTCTCCCTGTCCCGGAGATCCTTGTACAGGAATTTGCCGCGGCAGCTGAACTGTCCCTGCATGGAGGCATGCGGCACGCAGTCTACAATCTGTGAGACCAGATACAGAGTCTCCTTCATCCAAGCCCGCTCCAAGCGAAGCGTAATCATCAGGTAAGTGTCCCTCTCCAACTTCCTCTCTGAGTGAAAACGGATGCCGCCGCCGCTGATGTCCTGAATTGTGCCGGCCCCAAGCTCATAGCTGACCTCTCCGTTCGCAATCTCTTCCAACAGATGATCCGTCGTCGGCAGCTCGGCAACCTTCTTGGGGATCAAATAGAACGTGATCTGCGACATGTACTCAATGCGGAAATACTCCCTCCGCTGGTATTTCCGGAGTTCGGATTTTAAGACCACGTTGAGAAAGTAAAACTGTCCCTCCTTCGAGCGCCCTTTCACAGTCGCTGTGCAGCGGTACATTCCGCCGATGCCGAAAAAGGTCATATCGCAGTCCGCCCCCGTCGGAAAAAGGACCATCCTCTGTCCCTGCATGGGCATGGAGATAGAGAGCTCCTTATTCGAGATAATCTCCTCGACACTGCTGTAGCAGACGGCAGTGTTGCGCCCCATATCCTCCATCAGATTCTCATCCTGCTGCGACCGGATCTCGATTCGATTTCCCATTTTTATCACATCTGTAAGTACCATATGCCACGCTCCTATTTGCGATTCAAAAATAAATCCGAAAAAATCTGCGCAATGCTCCGGCTCATGGGAACCTGCTCATGCGTTCCGTTTAAGAAATTTTCCGTGAGTATCTCAAAGGCTTTGGACGACTTGGCGCCCGGATCCGTCAAAGAGACTGTCTTCTGCTGGCGCACCGCCCTCTCCAGCGCCGAATCCTGCGGAATCATGCCAAGATAGTTCAGCTCGCCGTGCAAAAACTGCGCCACGACGGAGTTGAGCTTGTCATACACCATCTTCCCCTCCTCCTTGGACAAAACCTTGTTGGAGACCACATGGACAGTCGTTGAGTCCTGCGCGAAATTCGGGTTGCGGTACAGAGCCTTGAGCAGCGAATATGCGTCCGTCAGGGAGCTCGGGTCCGGCGTCGCAATCAAAAGAACATCCGGGCTTGCCAGTGCAAACGACAGCACCTGGTCGGAGACCCCCGCTCCTGTGTCAATAATTATGTAATCTGCCAGATCGTTGAGCTCGTCGATGGATTTCACAATATACGCGATCTGATCCCGGTAGAGATTGTTCATATCAATGATCCCGGACCCCCCTGAGATAAAGCCAATCTCCATAGGTCCCGGGGTAATAATCTCGCGGATGGACTTTCCGCGGTAAATAAGGTCTGAAAGATTATATTGCGGAATCGCGCCAAACATGACCTCAACATTGGCAAGCCCGAGATCCGCATCAAATATGATGACCCTCTTGCCCGCCTTTCTCAGCTGGACGGCAAGATTCACAGACAGATTGGATTTACCGACTCCCCCCTTGCCGCTCAGGACCGTCACAACCCTGGCTGTATTGTTATTCATGCCATGCTTTTTCACAGCATTGCGCAGTTGTTGTGCCTGATCCATTACTCATTGCCTCCCAGCAGCTTTTTGACAATCTTTTGTGTATCAAAGACCGCAATGTCGTCCGGAACATTCTGTCCGTCAGTTACATAGGATAAATCCGCCTGCGTGTAAAGCTTGACATTGAGAATATTTCCATAGGTGGTCGTCTCATCCAGCTTGGTAAATATCAGCTTGTAATCCGCAATCTTGCGATAGGTATCCGCAATATCCAGTAAATCTTTGTATTTTGTCGTGGCGCTCAAGACCAGATAAACCTCGCGGGAAAATTTCTCATCCAGTCCCTGAAGAAGCTGTCTCGTATCCTCCTTCTGGCTCTCGTTTTTGTGGGAAAAGCCTGCAGTATCCACAAACACCAGATCATAGGTAAGAAAATTTTCCAGCTTCCCGTTCATCTCCTGCGCCGAATAGACAATCTCCATGGGCGCCTTAAGGATGTTTGCATAGATCTGCAGCTGCTCGGTCGCGGCGATCCGGTAAGTGTCCGCCGTGATAAATGCTACTTTTTTATTATACTCCATTTTGTACTTGGATGCAATCTTGGCGATGGTCGTAGTTTTCCCAACGCCGGTCGGTCCAATAAAAAAAACTACCCGCGGCTTTTTCTTGCCGAGTTCAATCACCCGCGGCTGCCCAAAGCGCAGGATCAGCTTCTGGTAGACATTGGAGAGTATCGTATCCACGCTGTTGCCCGGACGGATAAAACGCTCCACTTCATCTAAGATCTGATTGACATACTTCTCGTTGACCTCATTCTTGATGAGCGCATTGTAGAGAAGGCGCACAAAGTTAATCTCCTCGGAGGTGGGCGCCTTCGCCTTGTCCTCCGCATTCGGCGCGCCGAATTTTTCTTCCAGACGGTCTGAGAGAGCATCTAAGCGATCCTCAAACTTCTCATGCTGCGAATGCTTTTCCTCCGCCTCCCGCGCTTCCCTCTCAAGGGTTGGCCGCACATCCGCCCGTTTTGCCACCGGCGGTTTCGGCAGGGGAGCCGGGGCGGGCGCCGGAGCCGTCAGGTCAATCGCCTCGTCCGCCGCCAGGTTAATTGCATCGTGAAACGACAGCGGTTCCATTGCATGCGCCGCACGCGCGGAACCCGTACCCGATTCTTTCTCTTTCATCGCAGCCGTCACCTCCCATGACGATTTTTTGAACACGGCAAATACTCCCTTCGGCTTAATTTCCTTCGTGAGCATAATCACCGCGTCCTCGCCGTAAGCAGCTTTTGCCGCCGCGATTGCCTCTTCTTCTGTTTTTCCTTTGAATTTATTGATGTTCATTTAAATCATCACCATTCCGACCGACTGCAGCTCCACATCGGCCTCCACCTCGTTGTATGACACAACCGTGAGGTCTTTGATATAATCTTCCGTCAGTTTCTTAAAGTACATACGAACAATCGGCGAAGTAACCACAAGTGCAGGCTTTCCGATACTTTCGAGCTTCTGTACTTCTTCCTCCAGCGAACTCATAATCGCCCTGGTCTTGTCCGGATCGAGGGTCAGATAAGCGCCGTTCTCTGTCTGCTTGACTGACGACATAATCTCCTGCTCCACCTTCGGATCCACCGTGATCACGCTGGTGACTTCGTTCGGCGGGAACAGATGGCTGGAGATTGCGCGTTTTAAGCTCTGTCTGACATATTCCGTCAGGACATCCGTGTCCCTTGTCGTCTGCGCGTGATCCGCGAGGGATTCGAAGATCGTCAGGAGATCGCGGATCGAGAGTCCCTCGGTCAGGAGGTTCTGCAGAACCTTCTGCACCTCGCCGAGCCCCAGAAGCTTCGGCGTGAGCTCCTCCACAAGCACCGGATTCGTCTCTCTCAAATTGTCCACAAGGCTCTGTACATCCTGTCTGGTCAGAAGCTCTGCGATGTGGCTGCGGATGACCTCCGTCAGGTGGGTCGCAATGATCGAGGGCGCATCCACTACCGTGTAACCAAGGCTCTCCGCGCGCTCCCTCTGCGCCTCCGTAATCCAGATAGCCGGCAGATGGAAGGACGGCTCATAGGTCGGGATACCCGTGATCTCATCCTCCACATAACCGGGATTCATTGCCATATAGTGATCGAAGAGAATTTCGCCCTCGGTCACCTGAATTCCCTTGATCTTAATAATATACTGGTTCGGGTTGAGCTGGATATTGTCCCTCAACCGGATGATCGGAACCACCATGCCAAGTTCCAGCGCGATCTGCCTTCGGATCATGACCACGCGGTCCAGAAGGTCTCCTCCCTGATTGACATCCGCCAGCGGGATGATGCCGTAACCGAATTCGAGCTCGATGGGATCCACCTGCAGAAGGGATACCACATTCTCCGGTTTTCGGATTTCCTCCGCCTCGGTCTCCTGCTGCATAACCTCCTCCTCGATCTTCTCCTCCCCAATTCCGTTGGCGATACTGCGCGCCGCGAGAATAAAGGCAACGCCAAGCGCCGCAAACAGCAAAAACTCCAGAGGCGTCACCGCGCCGAGAAAGATCAGCACGGCTCCGACCATGTAGAGCACCTTCGGAATGCCGAAGAGCTGCTTGACCAATACACCGGAAAAGTCTGCATCACTCGACCCCTTGGTCACAAGGATACCGGTTGCCAGAGAAATTAAAAGCGAAGGAATCTGGGACACCAGTCCGTCACCGATTGTGAGAAGCCCAAACTTGTTGATTGCCTCTCCAAATTCCAAGCCTAGGTTCATGACCCCCATCGCGGTTCCGCCCACCAGGTTGATCAGTGTGATGATCAGGCCCGCCGCCGCGTCTCCCTTTACATACTTCGTGGCACCGTCCATGGAACCGAAGAAGCTGGACTCCTTCTGAAGCTTCTCGCGGCGTTCCTTCGCCTCCTCGTCCGTGATGGCTCCGGCGTTCAGGTCCGCGTCGACTGCCATCTGCTTGCCGGGCAGCGCGTCCAATGTGAAACGCGCCGTAACCTCGGACACACGCTCGGAACCTTTGTTGATGACGATAAACTGGATCAGCACCAGCACGATGAACACAATCGTGCCGATAATCATATCGCCGCCGCCCACAAACTGGCCAAAGGTGGTGACGACGTTTCCCGGCTCTCCGGTTGTCAGAATCAAACGTGTGGATGACACGTTCAGTGAGATACGAAAAATCGTTGTGAACAAAAGCAGTGTCGGAAAGAAGGACATATCCAGCACTTCCTTCGCAAACAGTGAGTTAAACAGCGTAATCAGCGCAACCGAAATGTTGATTGCAAGCATGACATCCAGAAGAATGGAAGGAATTGGCACAATAAAAAAGATTACTGCCGCCAGCAAATATAGACCGACACCAATGTCCGCTTTTTTGACCGTCATGCCCTCACCTCCTTCTTCTGTCTGTCACTTACGGGATCATCAAACCACTTTTCGATTTTGTTTCTGGAAAATGGTGGCCAGAATGTCTGCAACTGTCAGGTACAATTCCGGCGGGATCATCGCGCCGATGTCCACGTTGTGGTAGAGCATCCGCGCAAGCGGCTTGTTCTCCACAATCTCCACTCCGTTCTCCCTTGCAACCTCTTTGATCTTTAATGCCACATAATCCGCGCCCTTTGCCACCACATAGGGCGCCTCGCAACTCCTGTCGTATTTCAGCGCAACCGCCAAGTGCGTCGGGTTCGTGATGACGACATCCGCCTGAGGCACCGCCTGCATCATACGCCTCTGGGAGACCTCGCGCATCTTCTGCCTCTGTCTGCTCTTAATCTGCGGATCTCCCTCTGTGTTCTTGTACTCATCCTTCACTTCCTGTTTGGTCATCTTCATGTCTTCCTTGAACTTCCACTTCTGGTAAGCCCAATCCGCAAATCCGAACACGATGTAAAAGATACTGATCTTAAGACCCACATCAAAGATAATCGATCCCACCAGGGCGACTGCCTGGTTGAGCTCCAGCTCATAGAGGACAAACAGCGTGTTCGCCTCGTCCCGGATCGACGAGTAAGCTATGTAGACAATAATTCCGACCTTCACAATGGACTTTAAGAGCTCCATGAGTGTTTCCTTGGAAAATATCCGTTTGAAACCGTTGATCGGATTGAATTTTGACAATTTCGGCTGCATCGGCTTTGCGGACACCGTCCACCCCACCTGCACAATACAGACGAAGGTTGTCACCACCACTCCAAAGACAAAAAACGGAAGCACCGTGAGCAGCCATCGGATAATCACGGGGAACAGTACTGACGACGCGGCCTTCGAGCTCATGCCAAACTCGTTCATCTTGACGAAATCCGACATATTTCCGTAAATATACGGAAACATTCCCAGCAGGTTCCCCCCCACATAGGCAATAAAAATCCGCAGACACAAAAACAGCACAAGCAGGCCAAACGCCGAGTTCAGCTCCTTGCTTTTGGCGACCTTTCCCTCTTTCCTCGCATCGGTCAGTTTCTTCTGCGTGGCAGGCTCGGTCTTCTCGCCGCCCTCGCCGTCCTTCGCGAAGAACTGGAGGTCAAGGCGCATTCTCCTCATTTGGACCGTATACAATTGTTCCTCAGTACATCCCCTCTGCAAAGAACACCACCATCTTCCTTATCTCTGCAAAAATCTTATCCGCCGCATTCGGCAGCACAAGCACTGTGAACAGCAGGACGAGATATCCCACAATAATCTTGAGCTGCATACCGACTGCAAACATATTCATCTGCGGTGCAACCTTCGCCATGACTCCCAGCACACAGTTGAGGATCATGATGCAGGCAAAGACCGGAAGAAAAATCCGAAAGCCCAGCACAAACAAATCCTTGAAGTATGTGAGCATGGAATCCATCAAATGTTCCCACTGAAACAGGGTATGCCCCGTGGGGATCACCGTGAAGGAGTCCGCGATGGCGCGGATCAGATACTCATGAATCCCTGATGCCATCAGCAATAACAGCACCATATAATAGTAAAGACTTCCGGTGATCGTCGATTCACTCCCCATATCCGGATTGAACAGCGTCGCCATGGAAAGTCCGATATCCATATCAATCAAACTGCCTGCAAACAAAACAATAGAATTACAGATGTTCGCTGCCAAACCGAGCAGCAAGCCCGTAATTCCTTCACTGAGCACCACTACTCCGTAACCTACCACGCCCACATAGTTCGGTTCCGGCCGCTCTGCTATATTGTACATCAGAAACGAAATAAAAAGTGCGAAACCGATTTTGGTCCGATTAGGAATTCCCCTCTGTCCAAAAAACGGGGCGGCAACGAAAAATGAGGCCAGTCGCACCAAGATCAGCAGCCAATATTCAAAATTCTCCAGCGTAAACGAGTAGCTGAGCATACGTTAAATTCCTATGCTCATATAACGGCTGAAGCTCGTCCACAAATCCACCATAAAATGGCTCATATTGTCCAGCATCCAGGAACCGATGAGCATCATCGTCGCAAAAACACCGAGAATTTTAGGCACAAATGTGAGCGTCTGCTCCTGTATGGATGTAATCGTCTGAAAAATACTGACAATCAATCCGATGAGCAATGAAACCAAAAGCAGCGGCATTGCAGTAATGATAACCGTATAGATCGCTTCCTGCGTAATATCCAGAATCGTTTCCTGCGTGATCAAATTCTATCCCTCCTCAGTAAAAAGTCTCTACGATACCCTTAATCACCAGATCCCAGCCGTCGGCAAGGACAAACAACAGCACCTTAAACGGCATGGAGATCGTAGTCGGCGGCAGCATCATCATACCCATGGACATAAGCACGGAGGATACTACCATGTCGATCACAATAAACGGAATATAAATCAGAAATCCCATAATGAACGCCTTGCGGAGCTCACTTAATATGAACGCGGGAACCAGCGTCGTAAACGGGACATCATACAACTCCTCCACCGTCTCATAGGTTTCCCCGGAGATATCCGCAAAGAGTGTGATGTCACTGACCTGAATCCGGCAGTCCTCAATCATGAACTTGCGGATCGGCGCCTCCGCGCGCGCCCAAAACTCCGTCTGGTTGATCTCGCCTGCATCCAGCGGGCGGATTGCATTTTCATTGATTTCTGTGAATGTGGGCCACATAATAAAAAAGGTCAGAAACAGCGCAAGACCGACAATGATCTGATTTGGCGGTGCGCTCTGCGTGCCCATTGCCGTCCGCACAAAGTGCAGGACGATGACGATCCTCGTGAAGGAGGTCATCATGATGAGAATCGACGGTGCCAGCGACAGGATCGTCAGTGTGAGGAGCATCCGGATCGGGGTGCTCATCGTCCCCGTCTCAGAGTCCCACGAGATAGAGAGTCCATTGTTTGTCAAGTGGCTTCCGTCCGCATCCTCGGTATTCTGGGTAAGATCGTCAATGTCATCCCCAGAGGGCAACTGCGGATCATTCGTTTCCGGCGTATTCACGGAAGCGGCGTACACCGTCTCCCGCCTGACACAGAGTGGAATTGTCAAAATTATGATTGCACAGGCGAAAATAAAGCTTGCCGCGCAATATGCCTTCTTGAATCTATTCATATCAATCCTGCTTTTTTTGCAGCTTGTCCTTCAGCTTTCCGAACACATCGGCAAAGCTCTCCCCGGATTTTCCCGGCTCCTGATCCTCAATATCAGACAGATCTTTAAAGTCCTCACGGGTAAGCTCTGCGAGAAGATGCACCTCATCCTTTCCGATGGAGACAACCAGGTACTTTTTGCCGGCCTCCACAATACTGATCATTTTATTGTTTCCGACTCCTATGGTCTCCACGATCCGGAGATTCTTATTGCTGCTTCTGCCCTTCTGGTAGACGCCCATCCAGCGGGTCACAAGATACGTAATCACCAGAACAAAAATAAAAATGATCAGGGTTCCGAGCAGCCTGAGAAAGCTGTCCAGAGTACCCGCCGCCAATATACCCATACAAACCCTTTCACTAGGTCGTCGGAGCCTTTACCGCCGCATTCACAATCTCTGTGATGCGCACAGCGAAGCTTTCTTCGATCACAACGACCTCACCTCTGGCAACATGCTTGCCGTTGACCAGCACATCGATCGGCTCTCCCGCAAGCTTGTTCAACTCAATAATCTTGCCGGGCCCGAAATCCAGAATTTCGGAGATCGACTTGGATGTGCGTCCCAGCTCGACCGTCACCTCCAGCGGCACATCCATAATCAAATCGATATTCTCCGGCTGATACATACCGAACGTAGCGCCTGAAAACGGCGTAAACTGCGCCGGCTGTACATTTACCTGCTGCCCCATAATCTGTGGGCCCATCATTGGTTGTCCCATCATCGGCTGACCCATCATTGGTTGTCCCATCATCGGCTGCTGTGCTGCCTGCGCAGGCGCCGGTGCTGGGGCAGGTGTCGGTGCAGGGGCAGGCGCCGGTGCCGGAGGTGCCTCCTTGACACTGTCTGTGTCCTTCTGCATGGTCTCCGTCACGCCGGCGCACATCTCTTTTGCGAAGGAAACCGGGTAGAGCTGCATAATGATGCTGTCCACCAGATCTCCAATCTCCATCCGAAACGAAATTCTGACGAACTGCTTTGTCAGGAAGGTATCAATCTCCGACTCATCGATATTTTCCGCCATGTCCACAAGGTTCGCCTGCGGCGGGCTGATATCAATGGTTTTGCTCAGCATGGAGGAGAGGGAGGTTGCCGCGGAGCCCATCATCTGGTTCATGGCCTCGCTGATTGCACTCAAGTGCAGTTCGCCCAGCTCTACATCCGTATTTGTTCCGTCCCCGCCCATCATGAGATCCGTGATGACCTTGACGTCATTCTCACGCAGGACAAGAATATTGTTCCCGTCCAACCCCATGGTGTATGCAATTTTTATAAACACACACGGTTTCTCATACTGCTTGGTAATATCGTCCCAAGTCGCGTAAGACACCACCGGTGTCGAAATTTCGACCTTTCGATTGACCAGAGAAAACAGAGTTGTAGCTGCCGTTCCCATACTGATATTGGCAATCTCTCCAATCGCATCTTGTTCCGCATCGGTCAGGAGTTCCTCCTCCGCTCCCGGTTCATTGAGCAGAGCGTTCAGCTCCTCCGGCGATAATTGTGCTCCGTCCATACTATTCTTGCTCCTCTCTGATCACCGAAGTGACCCTAACTGCATAATCTTCTCCTGTCGATCCCGGCAGGGCCGTAAACTTGCGGATATTGCCGACATATATATCCAGCTCGTCATCCACTCTGCGATCCAGCTGAATGATATCACCGAGCTGGAGCGTCGCAAAATCGCTGACCGATATCATGCTGCAGCCGAGCACAGCCTTCACCGGAATCTGCACACGCTGGATCAGCGACTCAATCGCGCGGGCGTAATCCGTGTCGTCCCGTGCTGTCATATTGGTATACCAGTACTTGGTATTCAGCTTGTCAATGACATCCTCCAGCGTCATGTACGGAAGACAGATATTCATCAAGCCCTCCACATCGCCGATCTTTAAGTGTATCGTGACAATGCCGATCATCTCACTCGGAGAAATAATCTGCGCGTACTGGGAATTCGTCTCTATCCGCTCCAGCCTCGGGAGGATATCTGCAACATTCTGCCACGGCTCCCGCAAAAGATTCACACAGACAATCATAATCCGCTCAATAATGAGAAGCTCAATCTCAGAAAATTCGCGAACCTTGTCCAGCGGATCTCCCCGTCCTCCCAGCATCCGGTCCACAATAGCGTAGCCCAGATTGGTCGCTGTCTCAATGATAATATTTCCCTGTAACGGCGCAAAATTCACAATTGCCAAAAGTACGGGGTTCGACAGTGCATTGGAAAATTCGGAATAGGTGACTGCCTCCGAGTTCACCACCTCCACCTGCACATTTTTCCGCAGGTAGACCGGCAGGTTTGTAGACAAAAGCCGTCCATAGTGTTCAAAAATAATCTCCAGCGTTCTCAAATGCTCCTTGGAGAACTTGGACGGGCGGGCAAAATCGTAATTTTTGACCTGTTTTTCATCTTTTTCTTTAATTTCCTCAACATCCAGCTCGCCGGCGCTGAGCGCAGCCAGCAGACTGTCTATTTCATTTTGGGATAATACGTCTCCCATCAGTCCATCACCACCTGTAACCGATCTAGTAAAAACTATTTATTCTACATTGCACTTGGAGAAATTCACCGCGATGATATAGTCGCCGCCGAACATCTCCTGCATCAGCTCAAGCAGGGTATCCTGCACCTCAAGGCGGATATCCGCGTCCCGCATATCATCCACCGTATAGCGGCTGATTGTCTCAATGACAGTGCTCTGGATTGTCGTATCCTGATTGGCCATAAACTCCTGCGTATATTTCTTGTAATTGTCACTGCCCTTATTCAGTACAAGCGTGACATTGACCACGGCATAATGGATTTTCTTATCTCCGCTCGAGGCGAGTGTCACCGTAATGTCCGTTCCGGAATTGACCCTGTACTCCTCCCTCTTATCCATCGGAATACTGTCGAGCCCGGATGACGCTCCGCTGTTTAAATCCAGATCAATTGCCTTGCAAAGCTTGTCGATAAATGTGTTCGCCTTCTTCGTCTGCGGCAGCACCGAGAACATCAGGATTGCCGTCAGCATGAAATTGGCCAAAACCAACACCAAAATAAGTACAGACATCAAATTTTTCTTCATTACCGTATCCTTTCTAGTTCGTCCTTGAACTGTATGAATTATATACCTTTATCTCAACGCGGCGATTCCTCGCACGCCCCTCCGCCGTCGTATTGTCCGCAATCGGCACATAAGCGCCGCGCCCGGAGGATTTGAGATTGGCGTCCGGTAGATTGGTGTGCTCTCTCAAATAGTCCGCCACACTCATCGCGCGGAACATGGAGAGCACGTTATTGTTTGGAAAACGGCTGGAGCTGATGGGCACGTTGTCCGTGTGTCCCTCCACTTCAATGATATGCTTGTTGTACCGCTCCAATATCTTGCCGATCTTGTCCATGATCGGGTATGCTTCCGTCACCAGATCCGCCTTTCCTGATTCAAAGAGGATCGCCCCGCTCAGATCAAGCTGAACGTACTGGGAATTGAATGTCACATCCACCATATCCGAGATGCCCGAAACATTGAGTGCCACCTCAATCTCATCCGCCATCTCCTGCGACTCATTCAGCGCCTCCTGCTCATACTCCTCTATGAAGTTGCCCTTGCCATCATCCTCCGTATCAGTATCCGGAGCCATGGAGTTGGTCATCTCCTTATAGTAGGAATCCAGAAATTCCAACTGCCGCACACCGGCAGAGATCATTTCCCCGTCTCCGATTGTCGCGCCGCCGTTCGACAGGATGCTCACCGTGCTCTGCAGCGAGGCAATCACCTGCTGGAATTTCTCCTCGTCCACGGAGGACATGGAATACAGGAGCACGAAAAAGCACAGAAGCAGGTTCATCAAGTCCGAAAAGGTTGACATCCACGCCGGCGATCCCTTTTTGGGCTCCTCCTGTCTCTTAACCATTACTCCTCACCTCCCGGAGCCTCCATTCCGACCGAATCTCTGGCGGACGGAGCAAGGAAGGATTTCAGTTTATCCTCAATCACGCGCGGATTCTCTCCGGCCTGAATCGAGAGGAGTCCCTCAATCGTAATATTGCGCAGAGTGACCTCAACGTCATTGTTGACCGAGAGCTTGGTTCCGATCGGATTACAGAGCCAGTTTGCGATCAGGGAACCGTACAGCGTGGTCAGAAGGGCCACGGCCATAGCCGGTCCGATGGTGGAGGCATCTTCCATGTTGTAAAGCATGATAACGAGTCCGACCAGCGTACCGATCATTCCCCATGCAGGGCCAAGCTCTGCCCATTTCTCCCAGAATCCGATGGTCTTCTTGTGGCGTGCCTCCAGACACACAAGATCCGTCTCCAGAATTCCCCGCACCAGCTCCGGGTCCGCGCCGTCCACGACAAGCATGATGCCCTTTTTCAGGAACTGGTCCTCAATGTTGTTCGCCGCCTCCTCAAGGGCAAGCAAACCTTCCTTACGTCCCACGTTTGCGAGATCGATAATGGTCCTGATAATTTCCGCCGGGTCCATGTTGCCCTGCTCCTTGAACGCGAGCGAGGCACTCTTCAAACCATTGATGAAATCCTTCAGCTTGTGGCTGCCCAGCGTACCGGCGATTGAACCTCCGACAGTAATGATTACAGAGGGAACATCGACAAAGTATTTAAAGCTTGACGGTCCTCCGCCCGTAATAATTCCGACCACGACCATCGCCGCGCCCATGATAATTCCTACAAGAGATGCTATATCCAAAGCTTTCACCTTCCGTAAAAAATTTATTTATGTAATACCTACTATATGATTTTACTAAACTTTGCTCCGAATGTCTACTTTCTTTTTGTGGAAAAACAAAAAAAATCCGAAAAACAGATAGAAAACGGCTAAAAACCACTTTCTATCTGTTTTTTCGTCATTTAAAAATGTCAAAATTCAATTATCGTTTCAAGTTGATAAGCTCCTCAAGAAGTGTATCGGAAACGGTAATCACGCGGGAATTCGCCTGAAATCCACGCTGTGTAATGATCATGTCCGTAAACTGTCCGGAGAGATCCACGTTGGACATTTCCAGCTCGCCGGAATTCATCTTGCTTCCGTCTGCGCTGATCTCCACGCCGATCCCGTCGAATTCGCCGGAGTTCAAGGTGGTCTGATAGCAGTTGTCGCCAACCTTCTCGAGACCGGACGCATTTGCAAACTGTGCTGCGGCAAGCTGGCACAACAGCACGGTATTGCCGTTGTCATAGGAGCCGTAAACCTTTCCGGTCTGATCCACCTGCAGTCCCGTCAGCTTTCCGACCCTCTTGCCGGCACCCTCGCCGCCTGCTGCAGAGCCTTTGAGAGCCTTCATGGTGGAGGTTCCGCGGTTGTACTGGTTTAAGGATCTCGAGAAGTCCAGCTCAATGTCCGCGAAATTACTTCTCTGAATCGTCCCGTCCTCCTGAGTCGTATTATGTCCGGTCAACATAGCCGAAAGATTTAACATCACGCTTGTGGCGCCATCCTGTCCGGGGATACTGCGGAACACACCGGTGTTGCGATCGTACTCAATATCGTACCCGTTAACGCCATTTTCTCCAAAGTACTGAGCAAGGCTCGCAAGAAACGTCTCCTCATCAATCGGATCGCCGTTTTCATCGGCCCTGGAGAACAGGGACTTGCCGTCGGTATCCAGAATATCCGTCAACGAAACGTGATAGTTGCCGTCAATCGGTGTTCCGTCATCCTCCTTGTTCTGGGTCACGGAAAATCTTGCGGTGTAATTGTAGCCCAGATCATCGTAAAACGCGAGCTGCATGATGTAGCCGCCCTCTGCCTCAATGTCGGTGTCCGTCTTGTCAAGAATGCCCGAAATATATGCCCGGGTGGTCGCCTCCGGGGAAGCCGTCATATTCTCCGGTGCCATCACCTGCAGCGGGGACACCGTGTCCTTGCGGATCTCCCCCGTAAGCGGGTCAACCTGCCAGCCCATCACGGTGTAGCCGGTAGAGCTCATGCAGAGGAAGCCGTTTCCGTCCACATAGAAAGAGCCGGCTCTTGTGAAGAAGGTGTTGGTTCCGTCGCTGACCACGAAGAAATTGGTGGTCTGGCTGTCGGAAAGCCGGATGTCAAAGGGATAGCCGGTGGTCTCCGCCGCACCCGAGCCCGTGATGTTGCACATGGTCGATGCGGTGGCCACACCGAGACCGATCTGCTTTGCGTTGACGCCGCCGATTCCTCTGGCCATGTCGCCGCCGGATGCAGATGCGGTAGTCTGATACATAATTTCACTGAATCTTACGTTGGAAGCCTTGAATGCCTCCGTGTTCACATTCGAGATGTTGTTACCGATAACATCCATTCTCGTCTGATGTGTCTTAAGTCCGGACACAGCAGAAAAAAGTGATCTCATCATAGTGCAGTTTCCTCCTTAAAATCGAATTCACCCAACAAATCCGATCGGAGATGGCCATGCAGTCGGATTTCGTCTGTCAGTCGGAAATCCCCCTCGCCCCCTCAGCCGCGCACACAGCGGCCTTTGGTCCGGTTCTTACATAATTACTGCGCCATCTATGTTGGTGAATATATTGCTGTTTGTTTCCTCTTGATCCATTGCAGTTACAACCGTCCGGTTCGGCACATTCACGATGAAAGCCAGCGAGTCTACCAGCACCAGCGATTCGTTGATGCCCTTCGCCTTTGCCTGCTCTACACCGCTTTCCAGCCGCGCGCTCTGCTCGGTTGACAGGTTAATGCCCCGGCTCTCAAGCCTTGACGCCGCATGTCTGGAGAACTTGAGCTCTGTCGCCTGCTCCGCCGCCAGATCCTGCTGCTGTCTGAGCACTTCCTCAAAAGAGATGTCGGCTGGCTTTCCGGCTTTGCCTGTGCTCTTCTGATTTAAAAACTGGTCGGTTATCTGTTCTATGGACTTAAATTGATTTGTAATCGGCTTCATAACCTCTCCTCCGTGAGCCTGCCGGTTTTCCTAAGCAATGTTTTCGTTTTCGTCGCCGCTGTCGCTGTCGCCGCCGTCCTCGCCATTACCCTCAGACTCTTTCTGCTGCTCAAGCACTTCCTGAAGCCTCGTCCAGTACTCGCCGATCTGCTTCACTGTGTCGTCGTCCACAAACTGTCTCTGATAGTCTGACAGCCCGTCATAAATGTCCTTGACCTGGGTAATCATGATCTCGTGCTCCGGCCGAACATTGTCGAGATCCGGAAGATACTTGACCATATTTGCGAGGGTCGCCGCAATTACCGCCGCCTCATAATACTCGTTGTTGACCACCGTCTCCAGACTGGACAGCGGATATTCATTTCCGTTGACGGACAGATACGTCTCTCCGTTCTTATAGAGCACGTAATCAACCACGCCGTCCACGGTGTTGGTCCTTCCGGTCGTCTCGTCCTCAACCTGTAAGATAACTGTCTTTCCTACAAGGTCGTTCGCCATTGCACTCTGCTGGGTATTCTGCATTGCGAGCATCGCCTCAACCTGTGAGAAGGTTGCAAGCTGTGCCACATACTCCGTGTTGCTCGTGGGCTCCAGCGGATCCTGATACTGCATCTCGGCACATAACAACTGCAAAAAATCCTGATAGTCAAGCTTGGATCCTTTCGCCGGCTCAAACTGCCTTGAGCTTGGCGTTTTGTTCTGCTGCAGAACTCCGTCGACTACCGCTGCTACATTACTTGCCATACACTCTCCTTTCTTTTGTCCTTTCCACTACGCGGACAAATCCATTGTGTTGCCGTTTTCCCTCATAATCTGCGCAACCAGAGCTTCCTCCTCCGTCATCACGCCCGAAACCTCATCGAGCTCATCCAGACGGATGTTTCTTCTGTGAAGCGCTGCAGCCTCTGCCTGCTCGCCTTCCTGCTCCTCGCGTCTGGCGTTCTGCTCCAGATTCTGCTCAAACTCGTGGGACGCGACCGTCACTTCGATGGCGTCCACCTTGACACCTGCCTGATTCAGATTCTGCTTCAGATCCGCGATCTGAGTCTCAAGCGCATTCCGAACCGCTTCGTTTGCTGCCGTGATCTGGGCGTTCACCGCACCTTCTCTCGCAGAAACCTGCACGTAAACCTTGCCGAGATTTTCAGGATTCAGCTGCATTTCCATGCTTGTGGTTTCCCCGGAAATATTTACCTTGACCTGTTCCGCAATCTGCCTGATGATGTCCATTGTGTCGATGGATGTGAAAGAGACATCCTTCACCGGCATCTCCATTGCCATGGCTTTAAACTCCTGCGCATTCACCGAAACCGTATTCACCGTCCCGTCGAAGCCCTTATGGCTCCTAAAGCTCTCCGGTTCCTTCTGTGTGTCATTCCCGAAGAATCCGTCCTTGGACTCTTTTCCGTCAGCCATTTGTCTCTGCTCCGGCTCTGCCACCTTCGGCAGTCTCTGCTCCGGCGCCTCCGGTTCTTCTTCCTTGGCCTCCACACGCTCTGCGGGCTCCTCTTTCGGTTTCACTGTAAGCGGCTCCACCGGCTGTACCTCTGCTGCCACTTCCCCGGTCTGCACCTGAACCGTCTCCGACTGTTCTTTCTGCACCGCAGCATCCTCTGTCACGGCTTTGATTTCCGGCTTGACCTCTGTTTTGGGTTCAGTCCCTGCCTTCGGCTCAGTCTCTTTCTTTGGCTCAGCATCAGCCACAATCACAGTCTCAGCTTCCGCCACTGCCACGGCTTCGTCCTCTGTCTCGACCGGCCGGTTCTGCATAGCCGTCTCAGCCGGCTGTTCCACCGTAACCTGCACTTCAGCCCGCATCTGCGGCTCCGACATCTCCTGCCGTTCTACCGGCGCCACTTCCTGCGCCTGCGGCGCATCCGGCTGCCTCAACAGTTCCGGCATCTCCGCCATCACTTCCGGCTGCTCCAGCACATCCATGTGGGCAATCAATTCGTCCTTTTGATCCACCGGCAGATCCATAGCCTTCATCAGCTGGTCTCCAAGCTCCCTGACATCCTTCATGAGATCCACAAAATCAGGATTGATCAAAAGCTCCGACGGATTCTCCGCCCCGGTAAGTTCCACCGCAAGCTGCGCCAGATTTACCGGATTCATGAGGTCATAGGCAGTCAGCCCAAGCAGTTCCATTGCATTCAGGACTTCTTCCTCCGACACATCCAGCTCCTCAGCCACTTCCGCAACCACCTGCTCCTTGAAATCGCCAAGCTCCTCTTTGGACTCTGTGATCTTCCTGTCAACACCCTGTACATTCGCCTGACCAATCTCCGTATCTCTGTACTGATACCGGTCATAGGCGTCCGTTGCGCTGATTTTCACATCGCCTGAAGGCTCCTGCGCTTTCGCCGGAACCGGAATTTCTGAGCTGTTTGTGTTCATCAGAAAAGCAAACATTCCGGCCATCATCGGATCCTCGGTTTTGGTTTTGGGTCCGGCAGCATTTGTATTTACGGCCGGTCCTGCTTTTGCAGCCGTCCAGTGAAATACATTTGCACCTGTCATGTCATTCCTCCTTTCCTTTTTTCTACAGATTTCTAACGATCCGGTTCCATGATCTCCGTCAGTCTGGCGGCCAGCTCCGGTTCCATCTGTGCAAGGATGTCGCCCCTCTGCTTAGCCCCCATGTTGGTCAGAATCTCCGCTACCAATCCAAGATTGTTTGTCATGGAGTTGAAGATTTCTGCCGCATCCTTCGGCTGCATCTGTGAATATGTCTTTACATAATCTGCGACGGAATCGTCGTAGGAAATCTGCGCAATCACTTGTTTATATAGGACAGCGGCATTCTCAGGATCAATGCTTTCATAAAATGCCCTATATTCTCTTATATCGGGTGAAACGTCCGATAACACAACCTCTTCGTAAAACTTTTGTTTCTCCCTTTCAAAGGCTGCCTCTTCTTCTTTGTACACGGACAACTCATTGATGGTCGCCTGCAAATCCGCAATTGTCGCCACATCGTCCAGGTTCTTTTCGATCGCAGCGTCCAATTCGTCCTCAAGCTCCCGAATCCGTGCCAGCGCCTCGTCGAGTGACCGGTAAGGCGGCTGATTTTCACCGTCCGGATAAACGACCTCCGGCTCTGGCAAAATCTTGTTCACATACGGAACATCCTTCAAAATCGGGTAGAGCACGGAGGATCCGAACCCACCCACATCACTCCGGATCAAAATCGCCAGAATTCCGACCCAGATTGCGATAATCAAAATAGTCACAAGAAACAGGACCAGCTTGCTGCCAAAACTTTCCCCTTCCTCCCCGTCCGCAGCATCCTTATCCTTGCCTTTCTTTCCGCTCTTTTTTCCTTTTTTCCTGCGAGCCTTTGGATCGTCGTCCAACTCCTCCGCAGGCTTCAGAAAATCGTCTCGTTTTGCCATGATATGTACTCCTTTTATCGACTATGCATGGTTGTTAAAGGTGTAGCTCACCAGCTCGTCGATCTCCTTCATCTCCTCCACTGCCAGTTCGTGCTTGAACTCATCGAACGCTTTCTCCCGCAGTTTTTCCTGAACCTTGCGCTCCTGCATCACTTCGTTTAAAGCGCGCCTTGCATCCTCCAGCACAAGCTCCGCCTTGTGCACCTCCATCATCTGCCGCCGCACGATGGTCTTCATCGCATTTAAGTCTGCCCGGGCATTGGTGACTGACTGCACGTCAATCGCGCCCGACATCAGCTCCTTTAAGCGCCTCTCGTAGCCGACACGGCGCACCAGATAGCCCTGCAGCTTTTCCTGCTCCGCCATGTACGCCTGATTCGCCAGAGCAAAGGCCATCTGCGCCTGCGTTTCAAGCTTCTGCTTAATATTCAAAATATTCTGCATGCGATAGACAAACTTTTTTGCCATTCACTAATCCTCAAATACCCCTTCCAACAGCTGCACTTCCTCGTCGAAAAGAAATTTTTCATTTGTCTCCTGGCACAGGAACCGGTTGACATCCTTGATTTTTTTGATTGCATAATCAATCTCCGGATTCGAGCCGTTCTTGTACGCGCCGATGTTGATCAGATCCTCCGCCTCGCTGTACGTCGCCAAAACACTTTTCAGCTTGCCGGCCAGCGCCTTGTGCTCATCTGTCACAATGGAGGTCATAACACGGGAAATACTCTGCAAAATATCAATTGCCGGATAATGGTTCTTGTGCCCCAGCTTGCGGTCCAGCATAATATGCCCGTCCAGAATGCCGCGGGCGGTATCCGTGATCGGCTCGTTGAAGTCGTCGCCGTCCACAAGCACCGTGTAAAGCCCTGTGATCGAACCGTTCGCGTTCGTTCCCGCGCGCTCCAGAAGCTTGGGCATCTCCGAGTACACGCTTGGGGGATAGCCCCTCGTCACCGGCGGTTCGCCGGACGCGAGCCCGATTTCACGCTGGGCCTGGGAGAAACGGGTCATAGAGTCCATCATCAGAAGGACATCCTTTCCCTGATCCCTAAAATATTCCGCAATCGCCGTGGCGGTTTTCGCGCACTTATTGCGGATCAGCGCCGGCTTGTCAGAGGTTGCGACAACCACCACCGAGCGCGCCATGCCCTCCGGACCAAGATCCCTCTCGATAAACTCCCGCACCTCACGGCCTCGCTCGCCAATCAGCGCAATCACGTTGATGTCAGCCTTCGTGTTTCGCGCAAACATGCCAAGAAGCGTACTTTTTCCAACGCCGGAGCCGGCAAAAACGCCGATACGCTGCCCCTTGCCCACAGTGATCAGGCCATCCACCGCCTTGACGCCAAGCGGCAGAACCTCGCTGATAATCCTTCTTTCCATGGGATCGGGCGGTTCATTCTCCAGCGGATAATAGTCGCCCTTGATTTCCTCCTCGCCGTCCGTCAGACGGCCAATGCCGTCCAGCGTATGTCCCAAGAGTTCATCCCCTACCAAAACAGATAAAGGATGTCCCGTATTCTCTACGATACATCCAACTCCAACACCTTCCACACTATCGATCGGCATCAGAATCAACTCGGAGTCATGGAAACCAACCACCTCGGCGATCACGTGATCTTCGCTGTTCTTATCCGGATAGATCCTGCACAGATCTCCCAATCTGGCCTCCGGCCCTATTGATTCAATTGTGAGTCCCACTACCTTTACAACCTTGCCGTAGCTCTTGTAATACTGCCGGTCCAAAAGCTGTAAATACTTTTCTGCTTCTGCGATCAAACGCCCACTCCTTATACCAAAGCCCGGATGGCCTGGATCAAATTCTGAAATTCCATGTCAATTCCGCAGTCAAAGACGCCGTAGCTCGTCTCAAGCTGGCATTGGCCGTCCGACATCTGTGCGTCCTGCAAAAGCTCCACGGATACATCGGCTCCGGCGCGCAGCCGGATTTCGTCGAGATGCTCCAAAAGCATCTTCCTGTCCTCGTCGTTCGTGCGTATTCTTACCTTGTTTCCGACCTCGACATTCAACAGGGTATTATTGATCAGCGCAAGCAAAATCTCCCGCTTGTCGCTGAGCTGGATACAGAACACTTTCTCAAACACCGGAATCAGGGCATCCACAATATCCCCCTCCAGCTCCTCCATACGCATCTGAAACTCGGACTCCAGCTCCGTCTTTTTGTTGGCGAGCTCTTCTTCCAACAAGCCCTTCTGCTCCGTGAGGCTTCTCTCCAGCTCCGCAAGCTCCTCCTCACGAGCCTGTGAACCGGCGGCATAACCCTCCTGCTTCTGCTCCTCAAAGACGGCCTTCGCCCGCACCTGCGCATCCTCCAGCACCTGCTTCGCCTGTGCCTGCGCATCGTTTATTATCTGATCCGCCTGAGCCTGCGCATCCGCAATCATCTGCTGTGCAAGCTCATTCAAATCCGGCTGTGGTTCCACTTCAAGCTTTGTCACCGCGATTCCATTGACAAACTCGCCGGACTCATCCCCGGCATCTGCGCCGGACTCATCCGAAAAAGCGGCCTGCTGCGGCGGAACCACAGGAGCTGGTGCCTCCTGGGCGCGGATCCGCTCCTTCGCAAGAACATTTGAGTTTATGATGAACTTGCTGTTTGGCTCCTGCACGACAAAGTACTGTTTTAATAAATTAGACAACGATATCGTCACCTCCGCCACGGGAAATTACTATCTCACCGGCATCCTCAAGCTTTCGGATGACTCCGACAATCTTCTGCTGTGCCTCTTCCACATCCTTCATGCGGACAGGTCCCATGAATTCCATATCTTCCTTGATCATGGCAGCCAGACGCTTGGACAGGTTCTTGAATATCACATTCTGAACCTCCTCGTTGGCGCTCTTGAGCGCCAGCTCCAGATCGGGATTGTCCACCTCACGCAGCACGCGCTGGATCGCACGATCCTCCAGAAGCAGGATATCCTCGAAGACGAACATCTTCTTGCGGATCTCGTCTGCCAGCTCCGGCTCTTCGATCTCGAGAGATTCCATAATATGTTTCTCTGTTCCGCGGTCTACGGAGTTCAAGATATTGACCACCGCATCGATACCGCCGACAATCGTGTAATCTTGATTGACCAGTGAAGCAAGCTTCCGTTCCAATACGCGCTCCACCTCCTTGATGACATCCGGCGAAGTCCGGTCCATCGTCGCAATACGCCTTGCAACATCCGCCTGCTTTTCAGGCGGAAGCGATCCAATCACAAGAGCCGCCTGCCCCGCCGCCAAATACGACAGAATCATGGCGATAGTCTGCGGGTGCTCATCCTGAATAAAGTTGAGCAGCTGGCTTGGATCGGTCTTTCTCACAAACTCAAACGGACGCACCTGCAGGGACGCCGTGAGCTTTGCGATCACATTCTGTGCCTTGTCGCTTCCCAAAGCCTTCTCCAAAAGTTCCTTCGCGTATCCGATACCGCCCTCCGCAATATATTGCTGTGCAAGACAGATCTGATAAAACTCCTCCAATACGTCCTCTTTTGTCTGGGGAGCGACACTCCTCGTATTGGCAATTTCCAGAGTCAGCTCTTCAATTTCATCTTCTTTCAGGTGCTTAAAAATCGTGGCTGCTTTTTCCGGTCCCAACGTAATCAAAAGGATCGCAGCCTTCTGCACCCCAGTGTATGTCTCTGCCATAGCTTAAGCTGCACCCACCTTTACTCCCATTCTTCATTCAGCCAGTTGCGCAGCAGGAGCGCCACCGCATCCGGCTTTTCTTCCACAAATTTTTCGATCAGCAGCCTGGTTTCAGACTTCTCCGCATAACCGATATCCTCTAACATATCCTGATTTTCTGCTGTTGATTCCAAGAGCGCCTCCACAGAAAGCTCCGGTTCCGGCTCGACTTCCTTCTGCTTCCTTGTACTGCGGAACACGACATATCCCAGCAGGGCAAAGATAAGTACCGTAAGTGCAATCTGCAGGATATCCGTAACGCCGATCCTGCTTCTGACGGAATCCTTAAACATCGGCTTCTCAATGCAGATGAATTCCACCGCGCTGGTATCGCAGTTGACAATTCTGGACACCGCAGAGATATAAACCGGATCCACATCGACCCTTGTGTTATCCGCATGTGCCGCCTTGAACTGATCCCATGTCAGATCGCCAAGCTCGCCGTTCGCCCGCACCACATCCTCATCGTAGATGACATGGCGCACAGCGACAACCGCCGCGGAGCAGTTATCATAATTGATCGTACCGCCCTTTTTCTCTGTCGTCGTGATCTGCTCGTTATTGTTATATGTAGTCTCATTCTTTGACACGGACCACTCACCGTCCGTCGTGCCGGTGTAGTAGCTGGTGTCGTCGGTATTGCTGGTGGTTCCGGGCACACCGTCCACAGCACCTGTGCCGGAGGCAGTGTAGTTATACTGCTGCGCAATTTCGCCGGTGTCCATACCGTCGTTGTGCCAATAGCGGTGAATTACATCCGTTACGGAATCAAAGCTCATGTCAATGGAAAGACCGACCTCCACGTTGGAGAAGAGTCCGGATCCCACCAGAGCGTCCTTAATTTCTTTCTTGATGTTTGCGGCCATCTGTGTCTGCTGGTCCATCTGAGTGGCAATCAATGAACTGTCGCTGTCCTGATCCGCTCCCGAGTACAGAATCTTGGAAGTGGCCTGATCCAGAATCGTCACATTGTCGGTTGTCTTATTTCCGAGCTGTGTCGCGATGAACCGGGCGATGGAGTACGCCTGATCCGCAGTGATCGGTCCTGCCAGATCGAGACTGACGCTCGCCGAGCTCTCCTGCATCCGCGAGAACAATGTTCCGTCATCACCTTCAATGTCCAGAGAGACCGTCGCGGAATTGATCAGTTTCTGCGCTGCGAGATCCTCCTCAAGCTTATCCTCCAAATAATCCCTATAGTACTTCTGCTGATCCGCCGACGTGGTAGAAAATCCGCTGCTCAGATAATCCTTCAGCTTGACCTGCGCCGCCGCGTATCCGTTTGTGGCAAAGTTGTTGGAACCCATCAGCATGTTGGCGTTGGATTCATCCTTCCGGTCAACATAAAAATCCGTCGTGTTCTCAATCCGGTATTTGATCGAGCTGTCCGAATCCAAAAGCTGCTTTACCTGGCTCGCCTCCTTGTAATTTACCGCAGTATAAAGCAGCACATACACCGGCTTCGTCATGACAACTGCGAGAATCACAAGAGCCAGAACGACCACGGCGGTCAGGCTGACCATGAGTGTCTTCTGCTTTGTAGTGAACTTTTTCCACCACTCAACTATTCGATTTAATACCTTTTGTATCTGTTCCGGCATTTCCTGAGTCCTTTCTTCTGCAGTCTGTCAGAAATACTAAACCTGCATCTGCATAATCTGGTTGTAGCCCTCAATCAGGCGGTCGCGCACTGCAACCGTGTACTGCAGTGCAATATTCGCTTTGGATGCGGCGATCATCAGATCGTGCGTATTCTCAGACTCGCCCAGAGCAAACTTGATCTCCTCGGCCTGCGCATACTGCTGCAGGTCATTTGTCTCGTTCAGGTGCTGCATCATGGCGTCAAAAATCGCGCCGAAGGACTCTCCGTCCGTCTTCGCCGGAGATTTCCTCTCTTCAAATGCCCTCAGATAATCCGAAGACACATGGTTCAAACTTGCGATATCCATATACTCACTCCTCGTTTATTTTATTATGACTGGCCGATGCTCAGGCCAAACTTTGCCATATTCTTGCTCGCCTCAAACGCGGTTGCATTCGCCTCATAGGAGCGCTGCGCATCGATCAGATCCGTCATCTCCACAACCGTGTTCACATTCGGATAATAGACATATCCGTCCTCGTCCGCATCCGGATGGGCCGGGTCATACTCCTTGATAAAGTCCGTCGAGTGATCCTCGAACACGCGCGTCACCTTCACGCCGTTGCCGATGGCAGGATTCTTGGACGTGGAGAAAAACTGGCTGAAGGGTGTCACGTTCTTCTCGCGGAAAGTCACGATCTTGCGGCAGTACGGATCTTCCCCCGACTTGCGCGTCGTGTTCACGTTCGCAATATTCTCCGCGATAATGTCCGTGCGGAACCGCTGAGCCGTCATGCCGCTGGCACTGATATTAAAAGCCTGAAATAATCCCATATGTATTCCCTCCCGTCATGTTAGGTCAGAACCGTTTTCATCCGCACAAATTCCTGATTGATGCTGGTCGTCACCGCCTGATAACGCAGCTGCTCGGATGCAAGCTCCACATTTTCCGTGTCAATATCCACATTGTTTTGATCCATGCGGTAAGAATAGCCAGCCATGTCCGTGTAGGTCATAGGCTCCAATTCCCTCAGATCGGCTCCGTTCACCTTTGCATCCAGCGACTCATAGCGCCGGTAATCCAGTTCCTGCTTTAAAAGGGTTTGAAAATCCAGATCCTTCCGCTTGTATCGGGGAGTGTCCACGTTCGCAATATTGTTTGCGAGCAGCCCCTCCCGGCGCCAGCTTGCGTCTGCCGCCTTGTCCAATACATTCACGTAGTTGAAAGCGTTCGTACTAATCATTTGCACCTCCTGTAAACCTTACATCTTGTGCTCAAATTCACTCTATCATACTAATTATAGTTGATATCGAAAAAAACACAAGATATTTTTCGCAAATTTTTTAAAAAAGGAAAAAAGACCTATATCCACTATAAGTCCGTTTACTTTTCCCAATCCTTGGTTCATTATTTAGCCTTTTTGGGCATTTTTGTTCTTAATCTCCGCCAATTCGTCAAAGACCACATCATTCACAACCTTTATGTACGTCCCCTTCATCCCGGAAGACCTCGACTCAATGACTCCTGCGCTCTCAAACTTGCGGAGCGCATTGACAATCACCGATCTGGTTATGCCCACCCGATCCGCGATTTTGCTGGCGACAAGGATTCCCTCCCTGCCGTTCAGCTCGTCAAAAATATGCGTGATCGCCTCAAGCTCCGAGAAGGATAAGGTGTTGATCGCCGACTTGACAATCGTCACCTTTCTCGCCTCCTCCGCGCTCTCCTCGTTGACAGAGCGCATCATTTCCAGCCCCACAACCGTAGTGCCGTACTCCGTGAGGATAATGTCGTCAATGTCATATTCCTTGTCGTTTCGGTACACAAACAGCGTGCCGAGCCTCTCTCCCGCAATGTCGATCGGCGTAATGATGGCGCGATATTTCTTGGAGTCCCCGCCAAAGCCCAGCGTCTCCAGATTCACATTCTCCTTCGTCGAGAGAATTCCAAGCAGGCGCTCATTCAGCTCAGGGTCAATATAACCGCCAACCTCATCCACAACCAGCTCATTCAACACCTCAACTCCCATGCAGCTGCCGGAGCCAAGCACCTTGCCCTTCTTGCTGATCACAAGAATGTCTGAGTTCAGAATCCCGGTCAGCACCTCGCAGATGTCATTGAAAACAACCTTGGAGGAGTTATTATTGTGGAGCAATTTGTTGATTTTTCTGGTTTTATCCAAGAGCTGAACACTCATTTTATCTTAACCTCCTGCCATTTGATACTGGGAGCAAAGTAATTATATCACGACTTTTCTGACAATTCAACACAATAAATCATATTTCAGCAAAATGTTTTAATTTTCTGATTCTGTCTTTGCCTCCGTATAGCCGCAATGAGTGTCGGAACAGGCCAGCCTGCTGCCCTTATCCACCATATAGCTCCCGCAGCGCGGGCACTTTTTTTCCACAGGTCTGGCCCAGCTCATAAACTCACAGTCCGGATAACCGATACAGCCGTAATAGCGCCTGCCCTTCTTCGTTGTCTTGATCACCACATCCCTGCCGCATTCCGGGCACGCCACGCCGATCTTCTCATAATACGGCTTTGTGTTCCTGCAGTCCGGGAACCCCGGGCAGGCCAGAAACTTTCCGTGGGGTCCGTACTTGATGACCATGTTGCGCCCACAGGCTTCGCAGATCTCGTCCGTCACCTCGTCCTCAATCGTCACCTTCGTGAGCTCCTGCTCCGCCTCCTGCACCGCCGCCTCAATGTCCGGATACATGTTTGCGACCACGCTCTTCCACGGCACCTCTCCATCCGCCACGCTGTCCAGCAGACTCTCCATATTTGCCGTGAAGCGCTCATCGACAATCGTGGGGAACGATGCCTTCATAATCGAATTCACCACCGCCCCCATCTCCGTCACATACAGGTTCTTGTTCTCCTTCGTGATGTAACGCCGCGCAAGGATTGTCGTGATGGTCGGCGAGTACGTGCTGGGCCGGCCGATTCCAAGCTCCTCGAGGGTCTTTACCAGCGACCCTTCCGTGTAGTGGGCGGGCGGCTGGGTAAAGTGCTGTTTCGGCTCAAGCTCCACCAGGGAAAGCTTTGTGTCCGTCCCGATGGATTTTAACAGAACCTGCTTATCCCCCTCATCGTCGTCCGCCTCCGTGTATGCCAGCTTAAACCCGTCAAAGGCCAGCTGCGAGGTGGACACGCGGAACCGGTAATCGCCCGCCGCAATGCCGACAGCCGTCGTCTCATAGACCGCGTTTGCCATCCTGCTCGCCGCAAAGCGCTTCCATATGAGCTGGTAGAGGCGGAACTGGTCGCGGCTCAGCGAATCCTTCACCTCCGCCGGCGTGCGCTCGATCGAAGTCGGCCGGATCGCCTCGTGGGCATCCTGAATCTTGGAATCCGACTTCTTTTTCCCCTCGCCCACCGAGAGGTACTGCGCCCCGTAATTCTGCTCCACAAACACCCGCGCCGCCTCGTCCGCCTCGTCCGAGATGCGGACAGAGTCGGTACGCAGGTAGGTGATGAGTCCCACGGTTCCCTGTCCCTTGATGTCCACGCCCTCATAGAGCTGCTGGGCGATGCGCATGGTCTTGGAAATCGGGAAATTCAGCGCCTTGTAAGCCTCCTGCTGCAGGGTGCTGGTGGTGAAGGGGAGCGGCGCCTTCTTGACGCGCTCACCCTTTTTGACATCCTGCACCGCAAAGCTCTTTCCCTCAAGCTGGGCCAGCACCCCGTTCATCTGCTCCTCTGAGGCAATCTCAATTTTCTCCCCTTTATACTCCACAAGCCTCGCAAGAATCGGCTTCTTCTCCCCCTTGGGCAAAAGCGCCGCCTCAAGGGTCCAGTATTCCTCCGGGATAAAGGCCTCAATCTCCTCCTCCCGGTCGCAGACAATGCGCAGCGCCACGGACTGTACCCGCCCCGCACTCAAGCCACGCTTGACCTTCGCCCAGAGAAGCGGGCTGATTTTGTATCCCACCATGCGGTCCAACATTCTTCTGGTCTGCTGCGCGTCCACCAGATCCATGTCGATCTCCCTCGGGTTCTTTAAGGATGCCGTGACGGCATTTTTCGTAATCTCGTTAAAGCTGATCCGGCTGACCTTCTTGTCCTCAAGCTTCAAAGCCTTGGTCAGATGCCAGGAAATCGCCTCCCCCTCGCGGTCCGGGTCCGTTGCAAGATAGACCTTATCCGCCTTCTTGACTTCCTTCCTGAGCTTGGCAAGCACGTCTCCCTTGCCCCGGATTGTAATGTATTTCGGCTCGTAATCCTCCTCCGGGGAAAACCCGAGGCTGCTCTTGGGCAGGTCCCTCACATGTCCGTTGGACGCCATGACCTCATAGTTCTTGCCCAAAAATTTCTTGATGGTCTTCACCTTGGCCGGTGACTCAACAATAACCAGATACTTTGCCATATCCTGTGCTCCTTATTACTTTTTTCTAATATAATAGTTCGCAGCGGTCTCTTCCACAAATCCCTTCTGCTCCAGCCGCTCCAAAATTTCAAGCATCTCCGTCAGCCCATAGGGGCTGTTCTGCACCAGCGTCCCAATGCCCAGCGGAGCAAAATCGAATAAACTATACACCAAGCGTTCGCTTTTTTCAAGAAGATTTTTTCTGAAATCCGTCCGCTCGCAGCATGCGGCATCCGAGAGCCCAAGATCCCTCACGAAATCCTCCACAGATGTCAGAACGCCCGCGCCCTGCCGGATCAGCGCGTTGCAGCCCTGGCTTAAAGGATCAAAAATCCGCCCCGGAAGCGCATACACATCCCGTCCCTGCTCCAAGGCGCAGTCCGCCGTGATCAGGGAACCGCTTTTCTCTCTGGCCTCAATGACCACCGTGCAGTCCGCAAGACCCGCAATGATCCGGTTTCTCTGCGGAAAAAGCTCCGCCCGCGGCTGCATGTGCATCGGATACTCCGATAGTATGCCTCCCTGCGCCGGAATATTCTCATATAAAAATCGATTTGCGGCCGGATAGCAGACATCCACACCGCAGCCGAGCACGGCATAGGTCCGCCCGCCCGCAGCAAGCGCCCCTGCGTGCCCGTCCGCATCGATTCCGCGCGCCATTCCGCTGACAATATCCACCTGCTCTGCGGCAAGCCTCTCGGCAAGCGCACGCGCCGCCTGCGCACCGTAAGCGCTCCGTCCTCTGGCGCCGACAATCGCGACACAGAGCCGCCCCGGCTCCGGCAGGCTGCCGAGATAGTACAGGCAGTATGGCGGCCTGTGGATGTTGAGCAGTTTTTTGGGGTAGTCCTCCTCCTCAATGGTCACAAATCCCACTCCCTGCTCCTGCAGGCGCACCCACTCGCCCTCCAAATTCCACTCCCTCCTGCTCGCTAAGATCCGCTCCTTATCCGCCTCCTCAAGTCCCGGAAGCGCGCGCACTGCCGCCTCGCTCAGCCCGTACACCTCCTGTGCGCTATGGCAGGTTTCAAGGATCATTTGCCGCTTTGCCGACGAAAGTCTGGGGATGTTCGCAAACCACAGTCCATACATCCTACATCCCTCCCCAGAATTTTTCGTCAAAGCCAAAGTAGCAGGCCGCTTCACTCAGATGCCGGATTTTGATTGGATCCGAGTGATCGAGGTCCGCCACCGTCCGAGCCACGCGGAGAACCTTGTGGTAGCTTCGTGCCGTCATGCTGCGAGCGCCGAAGACCTGCTCCATATACCGCTCCTCCTTCTCCCCAAGCGCACAATAGTCCGCGATCTGAGCGGCAGGAATCCTGCTGTTGTGGCAAAAGCCCTGTCCTTGGTAGCGCGCAAGCTGCAGCTCGTGGCACTCCTGCACCCGGCTGCGGATATCGGCAGAGCTCTCATTTTTTGCCTTTCCCGCAAGCTCCCTGTAGGTGACAGCCGGAGCCTCCGCGCAGATGTCGATCCGGTCAAGGAGCGGTTTCGATACCCTCCCGATATAGCGGCGAAGCATCGCGGGCGTACAGCAGCACCGCTGCAGGTCCGGATAGTAACCGCAGTTGCACGGGTTCATCGCCGCAACCAACAGAAAATCGGACGGGTAACTCACGCTGCCCGCCGCCCGCACAAGGTGGATCTCGTGCTCCTCCAGCGGCTGTCTCAGCGTCTCAACCGTGGATTTTTCAAACTCCGTCAGCTCATCCAAAAACAAAACGCCCTTGTGCGCCAGTGAGATCTCACCGGGTCTTAGATCCTTCCCGCCGCCCACAAGTCCCGCAAGGCTCGCCGTGTGGTGCGGACTGCGAAACGGGCGACGCGCAATCAGGTCCCTGCGCTTTCCCAGCATCCCCCGCACACTGTAGATCTTTGATAGCTCCAGCCTCTCCTCCCTCACAAGCGGCGGAAGGATGGTTGCCATGCGCTCCGCAATCATGGTTTTCCCCGCTCCCGGCGGTCCGATCATGAGCAGGTTGTGCATTCCGGAGGCCGCCACCTCCGCCACACGCCGCAGGTAAGCCTGTCCGTTCACCTCCGAAAAGTCCGCCTCCGGCGCCTCCGAGTCCTCGTGCGGCATTTCCCCCGCAGCCTCAGGCTCCGCGCACGGCTTATCCCCGGCGCTCCCCGCCTCTGTCTCTGTGTACGGCTCCCCCCGGAGGAAGCCAAGAAGCTCCGTAAGACTGGAAAACCCCCGTATTTCCGCCGTCTGCACAAGCCTTGCCTCCCACATATTCTCCGCGGGAACCACAAAACGCCGGGTGCCGTCCGCCGCCGCGTCCGAGACAATGGGGAGCACTCCGCTCACCGGGAGAATGTCGCCGCGCAGGTTCAGTTCCCCCACATACAGCGCGTCCGCCGCGCGCTCCCCGTCCACCAGCCCCATCGCCGCAAGCAGCGCGACCGCAATCGCCACGTCAAAGCCTGTGCCGCTCTTTCGAATGTTTGCCGGGGAAAGGTTGACCGTGATCCGCTTTGCGGGAAGCGCAATACCGCAGTTGTGCAGTGCCGTGCGCACACGCTCCCTCGCCTCCCGCACCTCGGAGGCGAGAAACCCCACCATCTCAAACGCCGGCATCCCCGCGCTGATATCGACCTCCACGCGAATGGGAACCGCCCGGATCCCCACCGGCATGGAGGTCATTGTTGTACTATACATATCCACCTCTTTCTATCTGCAGGGGAATTGTGCATAGATCTACGCATGAAAAAAAGATGAATTTATTGTAACAAAAATTCATCCCCTTTTCCACTGTTTTTTAAATTTTACGTTTTCTGTGATTTTTATTCCCTGTGCCGCTAATTTTGTTCAAACCTCTGCCGCAGCTTTCCCAGCGCTTTCTTCTCAATCCTCGACACATAGGATCTGGAAATATTTAAGCACGCGGAGATCTCCCGCTGCGTGCACTCCTCCTCGCCGTCCAGCCCGAACCGCTTGCAGATGATCCGGTATTCCCTCGGCGTGAGCACGGAGCGGATCTGATCCCGGATGCGGCCGATCATCTCCTCCTTGTAGATATTCTCGGCGACATCCGCATCCTCCTGTTCCAACACATCCACCAGATGGATTTGGTTGCCTTCTTTGTCCGTCCCGATGGGCTCAAAGAGCGAGACCTCATTCCTTATCTTTTTTTTGCTGCGAAAGTACATGAGCATCTCATTGTCGATACAACGGATCGCGTAAGTTGCAAAGCGGCTGCCGTAGTCCGGCTTAAAGCTTGTGACTGCCTTCAGCAGTCCGATCGTCCCGATCGAGATCAAGTCCTCCATGTCCTCCTCGGAGTTCTGGTACTTTTTCGCAACGTGTGCAACCAGACGCATGTTGTGCAGGATCAGTTCGTCCCTTGCGGCCGGATCCCCCTTGGCAACTTCGGCAAGGCAGACGGCTTCCTCCGAACGTGACAGCGGAGCAAGAAAAGTTTTCACTCAGGCACTCTCTTCCACTGCTTTCTAACATTCTATGTGAAACCGTCAATTTACGTGCTTTTCCCACTCAAATTGGGACTTGAGTACTCTCTCAACCCCGCTTACCCACTGCATTTAACGCTTTTGTCCGCCTGTCCAGCTCACCCTTTTCATAGGGAACCAGCCCTTTTAACACCCTGTTTCTGATATGGGAAAAGGTCTGTCTCTCCCCCTTGACGGCGAGCATCGTGAGCAGATATACCAGAAGGGCCTCCGTGTCCTCGTGCATGATATAATGGCCCCGGCCTTTCTCATAGTACTCGAGGGCACTTCGCGCCGTGTAGGCATCCTTCTGGTAATTCTTGGACGCGCTGACGCGGTCGATGAACATCTCCACCACATAGCGGACGGGCATTTTCATTCCGGTCATGCCCCCGTGTCCGTCCTTTTTTGCCGCATAGTCAATCCAGTACTCCAGATGATGGCGGTTCTTCCCCTTGTGGTGCAGCCACGCCTGCGAGTATCCCTTATCCTCCCGCTCCGCGTTGTTCGGGCTCATGTTTCCCCGGAAATATTTACATCCCACCAGAAATTCCACCGGGGAATACTTGGACCAGTCATGCATGATCCCCTGCCGGTAAAGCCCCACCCGGAAGCACCCTGCGCGCACCAGATTTTTATGCCTCACAATCGTCTTTAAATGTTCCCATGCCTTTATCATTTCTTTCTTTTATGCCTCTTTTCCGTGCGCCGTGCCGGGCGGCACACATACACGCGCACCGACTGCGGAGACAGGCGTACCACATTCCCCTCCTGAAGAAGCTGTTCCTCATAATAAGGAGTGTCGGCAGCGCTGTCCATCACGAGATACCAGTCTTTCCCCGGCTCCGGCTTTGGAAGGGAAAGGTTCGACTCCGCCGCCAGAAAATTGTAAGCAACATACACATCCTCGCTCTTTGCGGCGTCCGGAGAGTAGGCCCCGGAATACAGCATGCCGATACAGAGCCTCCCCGCATCCGGCTCCGCAATCCACGCATTCTCCCCGTGAAACGACAGATCCGGTGACCCAAGCAGCCTGTGGTCGCTGAAGCGGAACGGCTCTTCACTCGCAATCACCGGGTGCATCCTGCGGAATTCCACAAGCTTTTGCAGAAAATGCAGCTCCTTCCGGTGCAGGGACTCGTTCTTCCAGTTCACCCAGCCAACCGGATTGTCCTGACAGTACGCATTGTTGTTCCCCTGCTGCGAGTTGCGGAATTCATCCCCCGCCCACAAAAGCGGCACTCCCTGCGCCAGAAAAAGCATCATCACGCCGCTTCTCCACTTGAGCCTGCGCAGTGCGTTGATATAGCGCAGGCGGGTCGGCCCCTCACAGCCGCAATTGTTGCTGAAATTCCAGTCGGGTCCGTCGCGGTTCTCCTCACCGTTTGCCTCGTTGTGCTTATCGTTGTACATGAACAGATCCGCCAGCGTAAAACCATTGTTGCCAGCCAGATAATTCACATAGCCCAAATGCTGCCCCTGCTTGCGCTGCTGATCCACAAACTCCTTCATATTGCCGTTGATATGGTTCAAAATCTTGCGCGCCGGGTACAGGTATTCATCCTTGTACAGAAACAGGTTCTTGCATCTCCTCACATCCTTCATGTCCGGCGAAAACCACTCGCAGAAAATTTTCGTGCGGCTCAACAGATTGTCCTGCACAATCGCCGTCAGCGGAATGCTTCCGCCCAGCAGATGGAATCCGTCCACATGATACTCCCGGACCCAGTAGCGCAGGGCGTCCAATATCATATTATGGTTGCTGTCCTCCGGAAAATACATCTCCATCACACATTCCATGCCAAGCTCGTGCAGGCGGCGGATCAACGTCTTGTACTCTGCCGACGCGCGCTCCGGGTCCGCGGCATAGGAGGCCTTCACTGCAAAATAGTTGCCGTGCCCGTATCCCCAGTAATTTAACTGCCGCTTCTCCGCCACCGCGACTGCCGGGCGGATGATGTCCTGGCTCTTTGCCTTCCATGTCACATATTCCGGAATATGCGCAGGCTCCGTGATCTGCATCTCCTCAAACTCGTACACCGGCATCAGCTCGACGGTTGTGACCCCAAGGCGGCCCAGATAGCCGATCTTGTTCATCAATGCCCGGAAGGTTCCCGGATTCCGGACTCCGGTCTCCATCGTAAAGCCCCGCACATGGAGCTTGTATATAAACATTCCGCTTCCCATCAGCTCCGGCGCGCGGTCCCTCTTCCAGTCAAACGCCTCATCCGCAAACCCTGCATACACCTCATACCCATCCTTCTTCCGGGCGCTGTCGTTCCAGACCTCGCGCCCGGTGATCCGGCGGGCATACGGATCCATTACCTTCTCACCGTTGATCTCAAAATAATAGACATAATTCTTCACATCGAGTCCGCAGACCTCAATCGAGCACAGGGAACCAATGCAGAAGTCCTCCGGGACCTCAATGCGGACCTTCTCCCCGCTGCCCCGGGGAACCAGCACAACGGCGCACTGATCCTCCTTTTCCCTGCAGAAAGTAAAGATCACGCTGCCCGCAAGCTGCCTGACTCCCAGTTTCTCGTAATTTCCTTCTCTTACGCATCTTTTCATACACTACCGCCCATCCATGCTGCCAACCATTACAAAAAAATTATACACGCTTTCCACATCTTTGTATAGTTTTATTTCCGTTTGACAACGGATAATTTATTTTCTATAATGAAAAAAACACAAAAAGGGGGCAATTATGGCAGAAAAAGAAAAAGTCACTCCTGTCACTGAAGATGAAATTGAGGATATCCGGGTGACCTTAAATTTAGACACGGGGGATGTCGAGTGCGAGATCCTCACAATATTCGAGGCGGATGGGAGAGATTACATCGCGCTGATGCCTTTGAAGCCCGACGGCAGCCAAAACGACGACGGTGTCGTCTATCTCTACCGCTACGCCGAGGACGAGGAGGGGCTTCCTCAAATCACCATGATCGAGGACGACGACGAGTACGAGATCGCCTCCGACCGCTTTGACGAGCTCCTAGACGACGAGATGTTTGACGACATGGAGGACTGATCCGGGAATCAAATCCCAAGCTCCCCCACGAAACGGGATATCTCTGCCCCGTGGTTATTCAGATTTTTGACCCAGCTGACGTGCAGCGCATCCTTTGCCCGCGTCACGCCCACATAGAATAGGCGGCGCTCCTCCTCGATGTCGGTCTCAAGAACCGCCTTTTTCCAAGGCATCACACCCTCGTTCGCGTCGATCAGAAAAACCGTCCGATATTCCAAACCCTTTGCGCCATGCAGTGTCGCAATACTCACGGCATCAGGGTTTTCATTTGTCTGTCTTGCAAGCTCCTGCATCGTTTTCCGATACTCGCTCACATGGGTGAACCATTCCGCCACCGTCCGATAGCCCTTTGCGCCGGTCTGAATCTCGTCCGCCACCTCCAAAAGCTCCTCCTTCTTCAGGCGGTGTTCCTCTGCATACTGCAGGAGATAGCTGTCGTAGTCGATCCCCTTCCGAATATAGTTGATCGCCGCAAAGGGGCTCATGCTCCCCATCTGCCGCACATCATGCCACAGCCGCTCAATGCGCTCCGCAATCCACGGTTTCTCGTCGTATGCCTTCACCCACTCGTCAAAGGCAACCTCTGCCTCCGGCAGGCTGTCCCTTCCGATATAGCGCTTCGGCTTGTTCATGATGGAGAGAAAATCAGCCCGCGCCCTTCCTCCCCCCGCAATTCTCAGATAGGCAAAAATATCCTTCGCAATCCAGTGCTCATAGAGATCCGGAATCCGCTCCCTCGTGCGAAACGGCAGATTCTGATCCATCATCTGCTCCATCAGAAGCCGCGGCTGCGTGTTCGTCCGGCAGAGCACCGCAATCTCCCCGGGCTTGATCCCGCTCTGCAGCGCCCCCTGTATCTGCAGAGTGACATGCTCATACTCCTGCCGCTGATCCTCAAAACACCTGAGCGTGATCTCTGCCGAAGTCTCCCGAAAGGCCCGGACCTCCTTTTCAAACCGCTGCGCGTTGCAGGCGATCAGCCGACCGGCGGCTGCCACAATGCCGGGTGCCGACCGGTAGTTCACATCCAGCGTGATCTGTCTGGCCTCCGGGTAATCGTTCTTAAATCCAAGCATAATCTCCGGCTTTGCCCCCCGGAAACGGTAGATGGACTGGTCGTCATCCCCCACCGCAAACAGGTTGTTAAGCGGCGCCGCCATCATCTTCACGATCTCGTACTGAATCCGGTTGATATCCTGAAACTCGTCGATCAGTATGTAAGGATAGCGTTTCTGCCACGCCGCAAGGATGTCTGTGCGCTGGGAGAACAGGTCGTATGTGAAGGTCAGCATATCGTCAAAGTCGATGAGCCTGGCCGCAGAAAGCCTTCTGTGATACTCTGCATAGATCCCCCGGAACACCTCCTCGGCACACTCCGCGGAATAAAAATGGTCCACGCTGATCCCGGAATTTTTGATCATGCCGATCTCCGCCAGCAGATTGCCGATACACTCGTTTTCATCCTTGTATTCGATTGGGAATTGCGGGAGAATCTCCCGCATGAGCTGATAGCGCTGCTCCTCAGACACGATATTGCTGCTCTTAAAATGATAGGCATATTTAAGAATCGTAAAAAATACGGAGTGAAAGGTTCCGAAGGTGACCGGCATGCTCTGCGTCCCCATCCGATGCAGAAAACGCTGCTTCATCTCATTCGCCGCGGCGCGCGTGAACGTGATCACGAGAATGTCCGCCGGATTCAGGCCGCAGTCAGAGATCAGATGCGCCGTCCGCTCGGTGATGACCGCCGTCTTGCCGCTCCCCGGCCCCGCCAATACAAGCGCAGGGCCATCCCCGTGCAGGATGGCCTCCCTTTGTGAATCATTGTAATTCATATAATCCTCCCGGCTGTTCCATCGTTCAATGCCTCTCACTCCTGGCTCCGGTGGTCCACCTTTTTTCGGACAATCAGGGCGTTTGGCATATACCGGCCGCGGCCGGACTTACTGGAAGATTTCGTGATATAGCGTCCGTCGTACCACATAACTGCGGAGCTTCCCCCGTCTAAATTCATTGCCTGATACACTCCGTACCGCAGGAGAATGTCTTTACACTCCGCGACCGTGCAGCCGACGCTGTAGCCGACCTGCCTGCCGTCGATGATGAGGAGCAGCATGCTTCCGTCCAGCCGCTGTCCGATGGAGGTCCTTGGCTGCAGCCCCATGCCGAAGGTGCCGTCCACAACGCTCTGTCCGTCCACAACCAGCGCCGGGAAGAACTCACAGCTCCACCGGTAGTCCGCCACGGAATTGGTCGGATAACTGCCAACATAAAATTTGTTGTCGTTCTTCATTCCGCAGAACTTCCAGTAGCCCTTGATATTGCGGTTGCCGTACTCCACCCCGTCGATAATCAGCGTCCCCTTGACCTGGCCTCCGCTCCCGTGGCCGCCGACATCCTTAAACCCGCTTGCATTCACCACAAGGAGGGCGTTCTCCTGTTTTCCGAAGCTCTCCGCCTCCTGTCCCCATGAGCCGAGACTTTTCGACTTGACCATATCAATCTGGGCGGGATCCTTCACAATCGCCAGCTTTCCCTGATAGGTGGAGCCGCTGACCTTCACGATCAGCATCCCGTTCTCAACATCAATCACAAGGATCGGATCCCCCTGCGCCGTCTTCAGGCCCAGCGTCTCCTCCATGTCCTCCAGAAAAATTTTGTCATAGCCGTCCCGCGTCAGCTCCGGATGCGCTGTAAAATAACTGCGCACAGATTCGGAATCCAGCTCCGCGTATGTCTCATAGAAGATTGTGACCGGATCCTTTACAGGCTCACCCGTCTCGGTTTCTGAGTTGGTCTCCGTATCCCATGTGCTGGTCAGCCCCTGCTGTGCCTGCTGATTTGCCTCGAAATTCGCCATAACCTGATCGATAATGCCGCTTGGGAAAAACCAGGTCGCAAGCCACTGATGGCTGTTTGTTGTCATTGCAGTCTCAATATAGATCGTGCGCCATTTTTCGATGAAGGGAATGTGTGAAAAGGCGATGACCAGATAACACGCAATCATCACGCACAGCACACTCCCCGCTATAATTAATCGCTTGAGCAGTTTTTCTCTTTTGTCCGTTGTCTTCACAAGCTCACTTCTCCTTCTTATCAGCCTCCGCAAGATACTCGATAATTTCGTGTGCTGCCACATTGCCCTCCCCCACGGCTTTCGCATACTGGTAGGGCCGCCCGGTACAGTCTCCCGCCGCGTAGCATCCCGGCAGGTTCGTCTCCTGCTTTCGGTTCACCACAATATGGCCGTTCTCCACGACAAGGTTTTTGAGCATAATCGCCGGAGCTATGGCGTTCCGCAGAAGAAACACTCCGTCCACCTCGCGCGACTCGCCGCTTTTTAACGTGACCTCGCATGCCTTCAGCTCACCCTTAATCTCTACCGGATAGTCCGTGCTGACATGCACATTCTCCCGCACAACACCGGGTTCGGGATAGGCCGGATAAAAATCCACAGATTCCGCAAGGTCCGCCAGAAACTCGACCTCGTGCTCAAATTTTGGGGCGTTGGCGTACACCGCAATCTTTTTTCCTTTATAGAAATTTCCGTCGCAGGTCGCGCAATAGCTCACGCCGCGGCCAAGAAACTCCTCCTCCCCGCGAAGCGGTGCCGCGTTCGCGGCCCCGACACAGAGTGCCACCGTCCTTGCCTCATAGACCTCGTTGTCCGCCAGCACCATATAATGGTCACCTGCCGGCATAATGTTTGTGACCTGTTTTTCTGTGATCGCAATCTCCATCTGCTGCCGATGCGCGTCAAACGCCTCAAAGAGCCCGCGCCCCGTGATGCCCGGCAGGGCCGGATAATTGTCCACATGCGGTGTTTTTTGCACCTTGTCACTCATCTGTCCGTTTCCGAACCACAAAAATTGCCGGTTGTGTATTTTTAAATTCAGGGCACACGAAAATCCGGCCGGACCGGTGCCCACAATAATACAGTCATACATTGCTTTTCCTCGCTTTTTGTTTTATTTTCTGCGATTCGCGCAAAATAAATTCGAGAGGTTTTTGGTTCTTGTTCCAGTTTTTTCACAACTGACAATTTCACCCTATTATAGAACAAAAGCACAAACACATCAACACCTGTTTTTATCTTTTCAATTTTCATGCATCGTGGTATAATTGCTGTAAAACACACCGCAAAGGAGAATTTCACTATGCGATTCACCAAAAAAAACAAATTTTTACTGATTCTTTTATCCGTACTCCTCGGTTTGACTGCCTGCGGAACTCCCGCCGGAAAGGATGGCGACACAGAAATGATCCATGTAAATAACCCCCAAGCCCCGGACGATTCTCAGAATCCGGCAGGCTCCCAGACCTCGGACGATTCTCAGAATCCGACAGCCTCTCAGAACCCGGACAATTCCAATGAATCTTCCTCCGGGAATCAACCCGATCCGTCCGTACCGGAGCTTGCGGTCGGCGAGTTTGCGCTCCCGGAGAGTGAAGCCCTCGACTTTGTACACAATCTGACCCTCGGCTGGAATCTCGGCAACACCCTCGACGCCATCGACTGTACCTGGCTGAACGACGAGATGGCCTACGAGTCCGCATGGAGCGGGCAGATGACGACAAAAGAACATATTACTGCCATCAAAAATGCGGGCTTTCGCTCTATCCGCATCCCGGTGTCGTGGCACAACCATATCTCGGATTCCGCCGACTACACCATCAGTCAACCGTGGCTCGACCGGGTCAATGAGATCGTCGATTACTGTATCGATCAGGATATGTATGTGATCATCAACATTCATCACGACAACAGCAAGGAGTTTATGTACCCGACGAGTCAGGATCTCGACCGCTCCGTTCGGTATGTGACCGCCATCTGGAGGCAGGTCTCCGAGCGTTTCCGCGATTACGATGAGCATCTCATCTTCGAGTCGCTCAACGAGCCCCGGCTGGTGGGACATCCAAACGAGTGGTGGATTGACCCGGATTCCGCCGACTGCAAGGACGCAATCCAGTGCATCAACCGGATGAATCAGGCGTTTGCAGACACCGTGCGCGCATCCGGCGGCAACAACAAGGCACGCTACCTCATGTGTCCGGGCTATGCCGCCTCCCCGGAAGGCGCATTGAACGACGGCTTTGTCCTCCCGAAGGACTCTGCCGGCAACAACCACCGCATCATTGTCTCCGCGCACGCCTACACGCCGTATAACTTTGCGCTCGAATACCCCGGCACCTCCAGCTGGTCCAGCGCCAACAAAACCGATGTGAACAATATGCTCGGCTTTATGGACAATCTTTACAACAAGTTTACCAGTCAGGGAATTCCCGTGATCATCGGCGAGTTCGGCGCAAGGGAAAAGAACGGAAATCTCAGCGCGCGCGTGGACTTTGCCTCCTTCTATGTCGCGGCCGCAAGGGCCAGAGGCATGACCTGCTTCTGGTGGGACAACAACTGCTTTGAGGGAGACGGTGAGCGGTTCGGACTGTTCGACCGCGCCAGCGGACAAATCCGTTACCCGGAGATCAGCCGGGCCATGGTGAATTACGCGAAGTAGGGAAGCGCTTTACCATAATATACTCTTCCGCATTTTCATCAACAATCTCAAAGCCGACATCAAAGTACATTTTTACTGCATAGTTGGCTTTTTGTACCGCCAGAGAAGCCTGCTTGTACCCGCAGGTTTCCAAAACAGCAAGCATTTTTTTCATCATTTCCGTTCCGATGCCGCGCCCTCGATATTCTTTGTACAAGGAGATCGCAAAAGAGGGCGTCCGGTCATCAATATGTCCGTAATCGTTCATAATGCGAACCCAGACAGCGCCGATAACTCTATTACCGATCTCTGCAACCAAAGCCTTGTCGTGCGTCTGCGTGCCAAAATCCGCAATATAAACCTGCAATTCCGGTTCATTCACGATTGACTTTGGCGGCGGCTCGACTCCCTCGGGTATAAAAATCGCCTCATACAGAAAATCCTCCAGCAAAGGATATTCGTTTTCTTTTATTTCCCGTATCTTATAATCCATATCAATCCCTCTATGATGCTTGCCGAGGCCCATGGCATCAGCGCAAACCATGTGCCTGCCGGAGTTTGGTCCGGATACTTCTCAACCACAAGCCCCTGGCAGAAACAGAATCGTTCCGACATCCACCCCACCCGGCCGTAACCGTATTCTTTGTCAAAGGTGTTGAAGGTCTGCATACCCCAATCGACTGTATCCTGCATACGGCTTCTCATATATGGATCATCCGTATGCTCCACAAGATAGATCATCTCATCAATGATTGTGCTTGACATGGGATGAATATGAGGATTTGCAACCGAAGTGATGCTTCCGCCGCAGCTTGACCAGCCGATCTCACACAACGGTTTTACCTTTACGGGCGTATTGTAGCCCAGCTTAAATGTAACCTCATAGTATAGTCCGTCCCGCAAATGATCCAGATACCGGGCTTCACGGGTGATCTCATGCAAGAGGCGCACGGCTCTGACATAAGCCAGAATGCCTTCATTGTCAACCGCCTTGTCTGTATCCAGCGGACCTCCGTAACATACGCATTTTTTGACAAACGCATCATAATAATGCTGTTCCGACTTCTTTAATCCCTCAACATACGAATCCTCTCCTGTGATCCGGCAATAGAGAGCCGTGGCCGCAAGACACCATGCGCCGCCCAAAGAGTCATACTCCAGACCTGCCCCGGTGGTTTCCGACATGGAAAACGGATACTCCTCATCTGTATTTTTAATCTGATTGAATTTGGCGATAATCGGCTGCACAAAGCGGAGCCAATCTGCATGGTCGACATTCCTCTCATCTTTTTCGGACAGATAAGCCTTCAAAATATAATATACGGCTTGTCCGTTAATGTATGCGCTGTGTCCTCCGCTGTGCATGCCGGAGTACCACCAGCCCTTAACATGCCACCGCCCTTCGTCAACCGCATCATACAGTAATTGTGAGGACGGATTATAGCTGTGCGCAATTACTTCTTCGATAAAGATCAGAGCCTGCTGCCTCATCCTACTGTCCTGCAGCTGATTTGCCGCAAGAAGCATGGGGGCTGCCACCGCCATGCCGTTGGTCCAGCTGAGGGAGCCGATCTTGTTGTACGCATATCCATCCGGTCGGTCATATACAAAGCCCGTATACATGTGATCTTCTTCCAGCCATGCATAGTCTCTGATTGCAGAAGAAAGCAGCTCCAGCGCCTTTTTTGCATCCATTCCGTCTATCCTGCGGGGCGGCTGATGATATGCATTGTATACATCTTTGATTGCCTCATGTATTCCAAGCTCATTGTCCGCCTCGTACTCGTAAACTCGGATCAAAAAGGAAACCGTTTCCTCTGCGCGCAGCAAAAAGCTGTTTTCCTCTGTCACCGGCGCCCGGTCCTTCACGGTGGCAGTCTGAATAAACAACCATGGAGCGTTCTCATATCCCAGTGTATATCCAACACTTGCATTTCCGTTATCGCCGATCCTGCAGGTAAAGCCGCTGTACTGATAAAAGGGTTTATCACTTTTGCTGCAAAAATCAACCGCTTCTTTATCCGCATTGCCGTCACCAACCCAATATGGTGCTGCCGCAATCCCCACCACGGTTCCCTCGTCATAGATCAGGCTTACAGGCTCCGCCAGACGATCGCTTCTTGTCATCCAGTAAGGCGACTCCGGTCTTTGGGCTGCCCCTTCCACAATGCGCGGAAATTCCTTTCTCCCGTGACTTGGCATGTCGGCGGTATTATTTCCGTACATATATCCCGGCATGAAAAACTGCGGATGCTTCTGTCCGAGTAAAACCCTGACATGAATCACGCCGAGGAAATCACAATCGGATACATTTTTAACGCGAACCTCTACGAGCTTACCGTTCGGGATGGTTCCCGCGTCACGGAGCTGGCAGTCAAGTCCTTCCTCAGCAAGGTCGTTATATATGATGCTGTCGCTGTAGGCTCTTCTCGCTTCACATGTGATTTTATATTTGCTCATCATTCATCGTCCTTTTTTCAATAACCATGCTCTTCCCGGCCGGCAATACGCTATCACCATGAACGGCCGTGCCCTGAATCAAATCCATTCCGGTCAGACTTTGCAGCAAAATGTCTTCCTCTGAAGTATTCAGATAGAATTCATATACACGGTTTTCTCCGTACCTTCTGTGATATTCCAGTCCCTTGGGCAGCCTGCGGAACTCAATCTCCGCTTCCTGCAGCAGCTTTTCGAAAAAAGCATCCATGCCGTCCATCGCGCATCTTGCCGCCTGATAATATGCCGCTCCCTGTCCGCTTACTTTGCGCGTGAGCGCCGCCATTCCCTGATAAAAGTCCTCCTTGTATGTACCGAGAATTTCCGCGTCACTCACACGAAGCAGCTCCGCATAATCATAAACCTCCCAGTCGGCTTTCAAACTGTCATTTCCGACCATTTGAACTGCATTTTTGTCTGACGGATATAAGGTGTCAATCTCTTCAACCGTTACGCCAAAGAGCTCCTTTAGCCCATCCCCCGGAAATCCGCCCTGATAACACAGACAGTTTTCATTCACATATCCGGTCACATAGGTTCCAAGAAGAATACCGCCGTTTTCTACAAATCGTTTCAGCTTATCCGCGATATCGTCCTTGAGCATATACAGCATCGGCGCAATCACAAGACGATAGCCGTCCAGCGAATCTCCGGTTGAAATCATGTCCGCCTCCACACCGTATTCCATCAGCTTTGTCCAGTAATCCTGACAGGTTTTATCGTATTTCTTCGTATGTCTGCTGAGTCCGCCGGCGTTTCCAAGCGCCCACCAATTGTCCCACTCAAAAATGACCGCGGCCTTGCTGCGCACAACAGATCCCTCTACACATCCAAGCCGCTTCAGGATCTCTCCCGTTGCCGCAACCTCCTTAAAAACTCTTGTATCATTTGTCCCCAAATGATCAATCACCGCTCCGTGAAACTGTTCTGCCGCTCCACGGGACTTTCTCCACTGGAAATACTGTACCGTGTCCGATCCGCAGGCAAGTGCCTGCAGTGCAAACTGTTCATGGACACCGGGCCTCTTTAACTTATTGTATTCCATCCAGTTCACCTGTCCCGGCGCGCTCTCCATAAGCATAAATGGCTGTTCCTTCTTCATGCCTCTCATAAGCGCATGGTCAAACGCACTGTCCATCATGATATCCGAGTAGCTTTCCCTGTCATTGTGGAATGCCGGATAATTGTCCCATGAGATGACATCTATGTGATCTGCCAGCACACGATAGTCGATCTCCCAAAAACGCTTCATAAAATTTGTTGTGACCGGCACATTTTTGTTCTTGGAAAAGGTACGGATGGTCTCAATCTCGGTTTCCATATACTCCGCAAAGTTCCTGCTCGTAAATCTCTTCCACTCGAGATTAAGTCCCATAATGGCGGTTTCTCCATTCGCATACGGCGGTTCTATCTGACAAAAATCCGTATATCTCTTACTCCAGAATGCCGTCCACCACTCATGATTCAGCTCATCGATATCATTGTGAAAGCGCTCCCTCAGATAATCCTGAAACTTCATCTTACAAGCATCACAGTAGCATTCTCCGCCAAATTCATTGGAAATGTGCCACATCAGAAGTCCCGGATGGTCCCCCACTGCCTCCGCAAGCTTTCGGTCAATGATGCTTACCTTTTTGCGATACAATTCCGAGGACATGCAATGATTGTGCCGGATTCCATGCCGATTCCGAATCCCCATTGCATCTACCCGCATCACCTCCGGATACTTCTGATCCAGCCATACCGGCCTTGCCCCGGATGGCGTGGCAAGAACCGTATAGATCCCATTCTCATACAGATTGTCCATAATCTGCTTCAGCCAGTCCAGATGAAACTCGCCCTCCCTCGGCTCATACATTGCCCAGGAAAATACCCCGAGCGTAGCTTCATTGATCCCCGCCTGCTTCATGTACTCGATATCTTTTTTCAGAACGTCCGGATCATCCAGCCATTGCTCCGGATTGTAATCTCCGCCATGCACAATGGCGCCCAGTTTTTTCCCAAATATATAGTTACTCATCATACCTCCTCAAAACAGGTTTGCACCACTTTCCCATCGTATCATAAAAAAAACAATTTTTCCACAAATACATATTGACTTTTTCTATTCTCTATTGAAAATGAAGGTAGGCAATAAAGTGCAGACCGGATCAAGGATGAAAAATTACTGGAATTATAGGGAGGTATTTTGAATATGAAAAAGGAAAATAATACGGGCA
>JAFLRQ010000010.1:0-21044 GCA_022511395.1 Agathobacter sp.
TTCGCTAATTTACTCCGTAAATTGCTGCTTCCTCATGTTTGGGCGGGTCACTAAGGTCAAACCTTGCTTTCGTGCAAGCACAAGCAATATTGACCTTGTGACCCTTGTATCATATTAACATATATTGGCAATATTAACAAGTTTTCGCTCATAAAGTTTTTGAAGCGACATGAGGATGCCGAGCTTCGCGTGATACCATGTCAATCCCCCCTGAAAATAGACCGCATAGGGCGGTTTCATCGGTCCGTCCGCCGAGAGCTCGATGGAGGAGCCCTGCACAAACGCTCCCGCCGCCATAATCACCTCGCTGTCGTAGCCGGGCATCGCCCACGGCTCCGGCGTCACATAGCTGTCCACCGGCGCCGCCGCCTGAATGCCTTCGCAGAACGCCCGCATGGCATCCGGGTCGCCAAACTCCACCGCCTGAATGATGTCGTGCCGGCTCTCCCTGCCGTCCGGAATCACGCGGTATCCGAGCCGCTCATAGATGTTTGCCGCAAAGATTGCGCCCTTTAGCGCGGCGCTGACCACATTTGGTGCGAGAAACAGCCCCTGATAAAAGGACTGCATCACGCCGAGCCCTGCCCCGACCTCCTTGCCGAGCCCCGGCGAGGTCAGGCGGAAGGCGGCGTTCTCCACGCACTCTTTTTTCCCGACAATGTAGCCGCCGACGGGCGCAAGGCCGCCTCCGGGATTTTTGATCAGAGAGCCGACAATCATGTCTGCACCGACCTCAAGCGGCTCCCGCTCCTCCACAAACTCGCCGTAGCAGTTGTCCACCATGCATAAGACATCCGGCTTGATTTTTTTGATAAAGGCTATCAGCTCCCCAATCCTTGCGACGGAGAGCGTCGGCCTTGTGGCATAGCCCTTGGAGCGCTGGATGGTCACAAGCTTTGTCCTTTCGTTCAATGCCGCGCGGATCCCGTCATAGTCAAAATCGCCGTTCTCCAGAAGCTCCACCTGTCGGTAGGTAATTCCGTACTCCGCAAGGGATCCCCGCGACGGGCGGATTCCGATGACGTTTTCCAGCGTGTCATAGGGCTTTCCCACCGGCGAGAGCAGCTCGTCCCCGGGACGCAGATTTGAAATCAGCGCAAGTGCCAGCGCGTGTGTGCCGCAGGTGATCTGCGGGCGCACCAGCGCATCCTCGCCGCCAAAGCAGTCGGCATACACGCTTTCCAGCGTATCCCTGCCTATATCATTATACCCATATCCGCTGGATATATTGAAGCATTCTGCGCTGACGCGATTTTTCTGCATTGCGGAAATCACCTTGAGCTGATTGAATTCCGCGTTTGCGTCAATGGCAATAAAGCGCTCCTTCAACTCCTCCTCCACGGCGCTCCCGAAGGCGCAGACCGCCTCGCTGATTCCCAGCTTATGATAGATTTCATATAATGTCTGATTCATCACAAATTCCTCTCTCCCGCAGGATGCGCAGCATCTCATGAAGTATGCGCTCCTCATCATACCGGTACTCGGATTTGTCCAGCCAGATGACGTCCCGCTCCCGCTTAAACCACGTGATCTGCCGCTTGGCAAAATGCCTGGTCTCCCGCTTGATCACATAGACGGCCTCCTCCAGCGTGCAGCGCCCCTCGAGGTAGTCCAAAAGCTCCTTGTAGCCCAGCCCCTGCATGGCGACCATGCCGCGGGTACAGCCCATGTCCCTCAGGCGTTTTACCTCATCCAAAAGTCCCCGCTCCATCATGAGATCGACGCGCGCGTCAATCCTCTCATAGAGTCGCGCCCGCTCATCCGTCAGCACAAAGTAGACAAAATTGTAGGGCGAGGTCCGCTGCCTTTCCCTCTCATTGTGCGCCGAGATGCAGGTTCCGGTCTTCTCGTAGAATTCCAGCGCGCGGATCACCCGCTTGACATTGTTTTCGTGAATGCTTTCCGCCGAGGCGGGATCCACCGCCGCAAGCCGCTCATGCAGCGCGTGCGCGCCGTGTTCCTTCACGTAATCGGACAATTCCTTTCGGAGATTTTCGTCGCTGTCTTGATTCTCAAAGTCAATCCGGTACAAAAGCGCCTGAATATAGAAACCGGTTCCGCCCGCCACAATGGGAATGCGCCCCTGTCTGTAAATATCCGCAAGCGCCGCCTCCGCCATCTGCTGAAAGCGCACAATGTGAAATTCCTCCGAGGGCAGGAGCTCGTCCACAAGATAATGGGGAATTCCCTGCATCTCCTCCGCTGTAATCTTCGCCGAGCCGATGTCCATGTATTTGTACACCTGCATGGAGTCCGCGGAAATCACCGCCCCGCCGATGCGCTTTGCAAGCTCCACGGAGCACGCGGTTTTGCCCACCGCAGTGGGTCCCGCCAGTATCACCAGTGGTTGTTTCTCCATCTTGCCCCCCGTCACACAATTCTCTTGAATTTTTTCTCCAGCTCGTACCTTGTGATGGAGATAATCGTCGGGCGGCCGTGCGGACAGTGGAACGGATTCTCCAGAGACAAAAGCTCTCCGATCAGAGCGTGGATCTCGGCAAGGCTTAATTTGTCGTGTCCCTTGACCGCCGCCTTGCAGGACATGGACGCGACCTTTTCCAGGATAAGCTCCGGGGTCTGCCCGGAAGAATGCTCCGAGAAATCCGCAATCATCTCCAAAAACATCTCCTTCATGTCCACCGAGAACAGATTGTCCGGAACTGCGGAAATCATGTAATCCCTCCCGCCAAAATGCTCTACGGTGTAGCCGAGCTGCTCCAGCTGCGGCATGCAGCGCTCCAAACTCTCCTGCTCCCTCGCGTCAAGACTTAACACAATGGGCGGGCTGACCGTCTGCGAGGTGAACTCGCGCTCCTGCAGGCGCGCCATGGTGCGCTCATAGAGCACCTTCTCGTGGGCGGCGTGCTGGTCGATGATGTAGAGCTTGTCCTCGTACTCGACGAGCCAGTATGTGTCAAAGAGCTGGCCGAGAATCCGGTGCTTTTGCTTGGCATCCTCCGTCAGAAAATCCGGGGCGATCTTCACCTGCTCCGGAACCGGCGTCGGCTGTTCCACAGTGTCCGACAGTTGTCCTTCTGCCGGCTTCTCCCGCTGGGCATCCGGCTCTTGCGCAGAAGGCACAGATGTTTCGCGCTCTCCCCGTTTCTCTCCGATCACATGGACGCCCGGATGATTCCCTGCGCGGTAAGCCCCGCCCTCCTCCCGCACAGCCTGCGCCCGCTCTGGGGTGTGCGTGTACTGTGCTCCGGAATCCCCACGCGCGGCCTGCGTCCGCTCTGCCGCGGGTGAATCCTCTGTCCGTTCTGACGCCTGTGCGCTGCGGAGATCGTTGATGCGGCGCTTTTCAAACGGCTCCGGAATTGGCTCCCGGTACTCCCGCAGGACCTGCGCCTTCTCCTCCACAACCGGCACCTCCGGAATCAGCTCCCGCCCGGAGAGCACGGAGCGCACCGCGTCTGCAAGCGCCCTGTAGATCTCCTGGTTGTGCGAAAAGCGCAGCTCCATCTTCGTCGGGTGGACATTCACATCCACCGTATCGTCAGGAAATGTAAAGTACAGCACCGTAAACGGATACTGGTGCTGCATGAGAAACGGCTTGTACGCCTCCTCCATCGCCTTTGCCAGCAGGTCACTCTTCACATATCTGCCGTTGATAAAATAATTCTCATAATTGCGGTTGCCCCGGCTGACCGTCGGCTTTCCGATATAGCCGCCAAGCGAAAAGAACTCACTCTCGCATTTCACCTCCAAGAGCTCCGCCGTGATCTCGCGCCCGTAAATGTGGTAGATCAGATCCCTTGTGTTTCCGTTTCCGGAGGTGTGCAGCTTTGTCGCGTTGTTGTTGATAAACTTGAAGGAAATATCCGGGTGGGACAATGCCAGCTTCTCCACAAGGTCGCCCACATAGGATCCTTCGGTCTGGGGCGTTTTTAAAAATTTCCTGCGGACAGGCACGTTGTAAAAGAGATCCTTCACCAGAAAGGTTGTGCCGTCCGGCGCGCCCACATCCTCCAATCCCAGCTCCTTCGAGCCCTCAATCCGAAAGCGCGTTCCGGTCAGGGCCCGCGCCGTCTTTGTGATCAGCTCCACGCGCGCAACCGCCGCAATGCTGGACAATGCCTCGCCGCGGAAGCCGAGGGAACGGATCCCCATGAGGTCGGAGGCCTGCCGGATTTTGCTGGTTGAGTGGCGCAAAAAGGCAAGCGGCACTTCCTCCTTCTCAATGCCGCAGCCGTTGTCGGTGATGCGGATCAAGGAGATTCCGCCCTCCTTGATTTCCACCGTAATGGCCGTCGCCCCGGCGTCAATCGCATTTTCCACAAGCTCCTTCACCACAGAGCTCGGGCGCTCCACCACCTCTCCCGCGGCAATCTTGTCAATGGTTTCCTGACCAAGTAACTGTATTTTACTCATCGATTCTTCACCTTATTCTGCAGCTCATACAATTTGTTCAGCGCCTCCAGCGGCGTAAGGTTTCCGATGTCTATGCCGCGCAGCTCCTCGATGACATCATCGTCCATGCCCATATCAAAAAAAGAAAGCTGTGCCGGGTCCGTCTCAATGACATCGTCTGGCACGGGGAAGGATTCGTTTCTGAAAGGAACGGCAGGATTCCTTATGGCTAAGCTGTTTGCCACAAGCCCGTCTGCAATCTCCTTTGCGCGCTCCACCACCGCATCCGGGAGTCCTGCCAGCTTGGCCACCTGAATTCCGTAGCTCTTGTCCGCGCCGCCCGGCACAATCTTGCGCAGGAACACAATATCGTCGCCCTGCTCCTTGACCGCAATGCAGTAGTTGTTCACGCCCTCCAGCTTGCCCTCCAGCTCCGTGAGCTCGTGGTAGTGCGTGGCAAAGAGCGTTTTTGCGCCCAGAAGCTTTGTGCTGCTGATGTGCTCCACCACAGACCACGCAATGGCCAGGCCGTCAAACGTGCTGGTTCCGCGTCCGATTTCGTCCAGAATCAGCAGTGAACGGTTTGTGGCATTCCGAAGAATATTCGACACCTCATTCATCTCCACCATGAAGGTACTCTGCCCGCTTGCGAGATCGTCCGACGCGCCGACGCGCGTGAAAATGCGGTCCACGATGCCGATATCGGCGGACTGTGCCGGCACGAAGCTGCCCACCTGCGCCATCAGCACAATGAGCGCGGTCTGGCGCATATAGGTGGATTTTCCCGCCATGTTCGGCCCCGTGATGATGGAGATCCGCTTGGCCTCATTGTCCAGATAGGTGTCGTTGACAATAAAGCTGTCCCCGGGAATCATCTGCTCCACCACCGGATGTCTGCCGCCCTTGATATCAATGATGCCCTTCTCGTTCATTTTCGGTCTGCAGTAATTGTTCCGGCTTGCCACCAGCGCAAGCGAGACAAACACATCCAGCTTGGCGACCGCTTTTGCCGTGCGCTGGATACGCGACACATTGGATGCCACCCGGTCGCGGATCTCGCGAAAAATGTCATACTCGAGGCTCATCAGCTTATCCTCCGCCCCAAGGATGGTGTCCTCAAGCTCCTTGAGCTCCGGCGTGATGAAGCGCTCGGCGTTTGTGAGCGTCTGCTTTCTCACATAGTAATCCGGCACCTGGTCCCGAAACGAGTTTGTCACCTCGAGATAATAGCCGAACACCTTGTTGTACTTGATCCGCAGGTTTTTGATCCCGGTCTTCTCCCGCTCTGTCGCCTCAATGTCCGCAATCCATTTCTTGCCGTCCGTGCTCGCCGCGCGCAGGCGGTCCACCTCTGTGTGATAGCCGGACTTTATGATGCCTCCGTCCCGCACGGAGAGCGGCGCATCCTCCGAGATCGACTCGGAAAGCAGCGCATAGAGATCCTCCAGACAGTCCAGCTCACTCCGAATCTCCCGCACCAGCGCCCCATCCAGATCGTTTAAAAGCGTGTGAATCGGCGGAAGCATCTCCAGCGAGCTGCGGAACGCAAGCATGTCCCGCGGGTTTGCGCTCTGGTAGGTGATGCGCGTGATCAGTCGCTCCAGATCGTAGATGGGGTTTAAATACTCGCGCAGCTCCTCCCTTGTGATCTCCTGCTCCTTCAAGAGCCCCACCAGCTCCTGCCGTCTTTCAATCTCCTCGCGGTCCACAAGCGGCTGCTCGACATAGCTGCGCAGAAGGCGCGCCCCCATCGCCGTCTTTGTCTTGTCCAGCACCCACAAAAGCGACCCTCTCTTCTGCTTTTCCCGCAGGGTCTCCACCAGCTCCAGATTCCGCCTTGAGGAGCTGTCAATCATCATGTAGGTGCCGATGGTGTACGGAACGATCTTTTGGATGTGGCCAAGGTCATTTTTCTGCGTCTCATAGAGGTAGCGCAGCAGCGCTCCGGCGGCTGTCACCCCGCAGTCATAGTCCGCCAGGCCAAGCCCCTGCAGCGTATGTACGTGAAAATGCTCCAGCAGAGTATTTCGCGCGCTGTCGTCCCCGAAATACCATGCATCCAATGACGACACCGCAATGTGCAGACGGTTTTTTAAATCCTCGACATCCACGCCGCTCATGTAGAACAGATCGTTGCAGATGATCTCTGACGGTGCAAAGCGGTTCAGCTCATCAATGAGTTTTCGATTGCGGTGCCCCGAAGTGGTATCGCCCTTGCTGCCGTGCCCCGAAGGAGTATCGCCTTCACTTTCAACCTCCGTCACAAAAAAATCCCCCGTCGTCACATCCGCCGTGGCGATGCCGTACTGGTCAGACAGGTAGACAATGCACATGAGATAATTATTTTTCGCCTCATCCAGCGAGTTCATATCCGTGTTTGTTCCCGGCGTGACAATGCGCACTACCTCGCGTTTCACCATGCCCTTCGCCAGCTTCGGGTCCTCCACCTGCTCGCAGATTGCAACCTTATACCCCTTTGACACCAGCCGGTTAATGTAGGTGTCCGCCGCGTGGAAGGGAACGCCGCACATGGGTGCGCGCTCCTCGAGGCCGCAGGACTTTCCGGTCAGGGTCAGCTCCAGCTCCCTTGAGACCGTCTTCGCGTCGTCAAAGAACATCTCGTAGAAATCGCCGAGCCGGTAAAATAAAATACAGTCCTTATACTCTTCTTTTGTCTGCAGATAATGCTGCATCATTGGTGTCACTTCAAGCACAGTTATCCCTCTTTTTCTAATCCGCCGGGCGGTAATTTTGTATAATGGCATTGGCCACCCGAAGACCGTCCATTGCGGCGGACATAATGCCGCCCGCGTAGCCTGCTCCCTCCCCGCAGGGGTAGATGCCCCGGATGCCGCTCTCGCAGTGCTCATCCCTTAAGATGCGCAGCGGCGAGGAGGTTCTTGTCTCCATTCCGGACAGAATTGCGTCTTTTCTGTCGTATTTTGCAATAATTCCTGCAAAATGCGACATCCCCTGCATAAATACCTGCTCCATCGGCACAGGCAGAAGCCCGCGCAGATTGGCAAAGCAGGCCGCCCCCTTCGTCGCGGAGGCAAACGCGCCGTAGCCGCTGCTTGTCACATTCTGCACGTAATCCCCGTAGAGCTGCTGTGGAATTTTCCCGAGTCCTAGACGGTAATTCTCATGCTCCAGGCGCTCCTGAAACGCAATCCCCGCCAGCGGCCCGCCGCCGAAATCCTCCGGCGTCACCGTCACGATGATGGCGGAATTGGCATTGCTTCCGTTCCTGCCGGAGTAGCTCATGCCGTTGACCACCGTGTGCTCCGCGTCGGAGGAAGCGTTGACGACATAGCCCCCCGGACACATGCAAAAGGAGTAAACTCCACGGTTCCCCTCAAAATTGGCGGTCAGCTTATAGGGGGCAGCCGGAAGCTTTTTCCCCTGATAACTGCCGTACATTGCCTCATCAATCATTGCCTGCGGATGCTCCACGCGAAAGCCCACCGCAAAGCTCTTTGCCTCCATTGGAAGCCCTGCCTGCATGAGCATCCGAAAGGTGTCTCTTGCACTGTGTCCGGGCGCAAGGATCACCGCAGCGGTCTCAAGAGTGACCGCCTTGCCCCGAGACTCACAGAGCACGCCCACACACCTGCCATGCTCGGTTAAAACATGGTTCATCACAGTCTCAAAATAAAAGTCCGTGCCCTTCGATTCCAGATAGCCGCGCATATTGCAGACCACCCGCGCAAGCACGTCCGTGCCAATATGAGGTTTGTTCTCATAGATTATATTTTCCGGCGCTCCGAACCGCACAAGGGTCTCCAGCACATAGGCATTTCTGCCCGAGGCGTCGCGCACCGCAGTGTTTAGCTTGCCGTCGGAGAAGGTTCCGGCACCGCCCTCGCCAAACTGCACATTGGAACACGGATCCAAAACACCGGTCTCCCAGAAACGCTCCACATCCCGCGTGCGCTCCTCCACCCTGCGCCCGCGCTCCACGACAATCGGCGCAAAGCCCGTCTCAGCCAGAAGATAAGCGGCAAAAAGCCCCGCAGGTCCCGCGCCGACAATGACCGGGCGAGTCCGCATCGGCGTCCCCCCCGGCTTGGGCAGCCGGAAAAGAACCTCCTTTTCCATCCGCACCCTTGGGTGATTGAGCCGCCGGACCAGCGCCTCCTCCTGATCCGATTGCCCTGCCCCGGCCTGATCCAGCCGGACGGAAAGCTCGTACACCTCAAAAATCTTCGGCTTTTTTCTCGCGTCAATTGATTTTTTTACAATTTTGTAAGTAAAGGCTGTGCCCTTCTTTAAGCAAAGCAGCTTTCTGATCTGCGCCTGCAGACCGGCCTCCCCGCTCCCTGCGGGCAGCTTGAGCTGACTGATCCTGATCACAGTTATGTATCCTCCACATGTCTCCCTGCCACATAGCCGCTCGCCCACGCCCACTGGAGATTATAGCCGCCGCAGATCCCGTCTGCGTCCAAGAGCTCTCCGGCAAAATAAAGCCCCGGATGAATCCGCGATTCCAGCGTGCATATGTCAATCTCCTCCGTGCGCACCCCGCCGGTGCACACCTGCGCATACTCCATGCCGCGGGCTTTTAGGAGCGTCACCGGATAGCTCTTGAGCACAGCAGCAAGCCGTTCAAGAGCCGTCTCGTCCCTGGCCTGTGTGCCGATTCCCGCCGCATCCAGACATTCCGGGATCAGCTTACTGTGCAGCAGTCCGCACAGAAGCTGCGCATTGTTTCCGATTCCTCTCTCCTGCCTGCGCACAAGCTCCGGCAGCAGCTCCTCCGCTGGAATATCCGGCAGAAAATCAATGGATACCTCCACCGGCCGCTTCTCATACAGCGCGCGCACCGCCTGCGACGAGAGCTGAAACATCGGAATTCCGGATAGGCCGTAATCCGCAAGCTGCAATTCCCCGCGCTCCGTCTCCCGCTTCTGTCCGTCGATCCTGAGGGTGAGCGCCGCATCCGCACGCACACCGGCAACTTTGCGAAAGCGCATGCCCTCGCAGTAAAAACCGCAGAGCGCCGGAAGAATGGGCACAAAACGATGCCCCAGCTCCTTGATCAAATCAATCGCCGAGCCGTCGCTCCCCAGCTTGGGAGACGCAAGGAGTCCGGTGGCAAAAACCACATTCCGCCCCCGATAGTCCTGCCGGTCTGTCCTGCAGCAAAAGCCCGCTTTTTCCGGTGCGACCCTGCGCACCTCGACCTCCGTCACAACCGGAATGCCAAGGCGCTCCATCTCCGCAGTGAGCGCCTCCACAACAGAGGACGCCTGCTCACAGTTCGGATAGTAATACCCGCGCTTGTTTTTCGGGTAAATCCCGATATCACGAAAAAAACCGAGCGCATCGTCCCGCGAAAACTGCGAGAGGACAGACTCAATCAATCCTCTGTCGCCGTGATAGCAGTCCCCGCTCATTCGCTCGTTTGTAAAATTGCATTTGCCGTTGCCGGTGGCGTTTAGCTTTTTCCCGGCCTGCTTTAAGTGCTCCAGCACAAGGACAGACTTCCCCCGCCTCGCCGCCGTGATGGCCGCCATCATACCGGACGCGCCGGCCCCAATCACAATTGTAGAGACTTCCGCATTGCCCATATTCCACCCATCCGATCCCCGGTCAACCTAACGAATTTTACCACAACGCCAAAAATTATTCAAGAATCGAATCGGAAAAGGCGCACATCAGAAAGGTCCCATATCAGCTCGAGTAGCTCTCCAGGAAGTCAAACAGCCCCGCCTCGTCCATAAAGCCAATTCCGTCCTTTAAATCCTCAAAAACCTCCGCGGGCAGGCTCTCCACCAAAATGGAGGTCTCCATATAGATCTCTTCGCTGTCCGGCCGATACACCGCCACGCGCCCGTGGTAGGCGCGAAGGATATAGGCATAGGCCACACGGACGGCATTTACGGGCACAAGCTCTTCCGGCTCCTCCGCCGTCTCGGAGTCATAGCCGTAGCCGATCTCGGCGGGCGTCTCCGGCTCTCCCTGATTCAGACTGAAAAGTATGACCGTCGTCACTAACACCGCAAAGACAATCACACAGATACCTATTCTTCGTTTCATGTCAATTCCCCCCGGATAAGTATCTGCATGTCTTTTATTTTTTATACATTTCTATTGCAGTAAGTGCAATTTTTTCGCCACTGCAATGAGTGTCGTTCCCTTCGGAAAGCTGCGAAGATCCTCCTCCGTCAGCCCCTTTAAGAGCAGCATCGCCACAAAGTACACCACCATTGCGATAAATATCGCCGTCAGCACTGCCACCGCATTGATCTCACACAGACTGTACAGGCCGTAGTTCACGAGCCATGTGACCGCTCCCATGAGAACCGAGCAGACAGCCGGTATCAGGAAGGTCTTTTTCATTTCCTGCCGGTATCCGCTGTACGTCCGGATTGCGCGCGCGTTCAGGACGCACATGAGAAAGGCGAAAAATATGTTGGAGTACACAACCGCATAAATATTCAGACGGAAGGACATCATCAGGACAACAAGGAGGATCACATGCAAAAGCAGCGAAATAAACGCATTTTTCACCGGAACCTTGAGACGGTCAATCCCCTGCAAAAGGCCGTTTGAGAGTGTAGACAAAGCGAAGAACACCACCGCCAGCGCCCCTGCCGTCATGAAGGATGCCGCCATATCCGCTGTGTCCGCTGTGCTAGGAAACAAGAGCAGCATAATCGGCTTTGCCAGCACCGCCAGCCCCACAGTACACGGAAAAGCAATCACCATGACAAAGCGGATCGCGGCATGGATCTGTTCCCGCACCTGATCCATGTTTTTCTCCACAAAGCTCTTTGTCAGCGTCGGCACACTAGAGGCCGCCATCGCAGAGGCAATTGCAATGGGAATGTTGATGAGAAGCTGGTACTTGCCGGAAAACACGCCCCACCACACATCAATTTCATGCTCCTTATAGCCCTGAAGAATTGCTACATTCTTAAAAATACCCTGATCAATGATACCACTGATATTGTAGATGGTCGTGGACAAAAGCACCGGGATGATGGTGACAAGCAGCATCCAGAACGTGGAGAAAAACGGCGCCGTTTTCGCCTTTTTCGCGCCCTTTGTCTTGCGCTTGTAAACCGACATGTAGATCACAAAGACAAAAACCGCAAACAGAAGTCCCGCCAGCGCTCCCGCTCCGGTTCCCAGCGTGCCTCCCGCCGCGCCGTAGGCGGCTGCATAGTGTTCAGGGTCTCCGAGAACCGCACCGACCGTCCTTCCGTGGGCAAACAGCACATAGGCTGCCCAGACGCTGACAATTGCGTTGACAATCTGCTCGATGATCTGTGACACCGCACTCGGCATCATTGTGCCAAGACCCTGAAAAAAACCCCTCAGCACACCGAGCACCGCAACCACAAGCAGCACCGGCGAGAGCACCTTGAGCGCGTATACGCTGTGCGGCGTCCGCATCAGTGTCCCGGTGAAAAATTCCGCGCCAAAATACACCACAAGCGACGCGGCAAGACCGGAGATCACAGCAAAGAGCATGGCCGCCTTAAAAACCTGATAGGCGGAAGAAAAACGCCCCTTTGCCACCTGCGCGGAAACCGTCTTGGACACGGCCTGCGGCAGGCTGAAGGAGGAAATGATCAGAATAATATTGTAAATGGCGAAGGCGCAGCCGTAATAATTGTTGCCGACATCCCCGATAATGCTTGTCATGGGAATGCGGTAGATCAGCCCAATGATCCGGCTGATGATGGATGCCGCCGCCAAAATGGATCCCTGAACAAGAAAATTGGTTTTGTTCTGTCTGGAATTCGCCTTGTCCTGAATCATTATTTATATTCCTCTCTCGTTTTGTAAATTACATTCTTAGCCGCGTAGGAATTTTCAGTGATTTCCACCCATGTCACACCGGGATTCAGCTCAATCTCCGCCCCCGATGCGTCGAAATAACGGGTCCTTGCCGAATCGGATTCGCGGGTCCATGTGATATCGATTGCCTTGCCCCTCGTAATGAATATTCCGGTACCGCCCGAGCGATGGTCAATGTCGAGCGTTCCGTTGCTTTTATCCTTCAGGGAGCTCTTGCAGTTCTGGATAATGATATTGTCTGCGGCAAGCTGCTCGCCCGTAAGCGCGTCCACCTGCGCCGCCTTGAACTGGAAGCGGTAGTACCTCCCATCCTCAGCGTTGTACTCAAACCACGGCTTCGGGTTCGCATAGTACAGCGCGACCACCACGGCGTCCTCACCCTGCGCAAGCAAATTCGGCGCCTCCTCCGTGGCAAACCGATAGTGGGATGCCGCCGTCTCATCAAGCTTGTCCGCATAGCCGTGGCGCTCAATCCCTGCGGCAATCAACTCGGAGGAGGTGTAGGTGTTGTGCGGCATTTTTCGGCTCTTATCCTGATAGTAGAAGGCACCGCCCTTCCCCGTAATTCCGTTGACATTGTCAATAAAGGAGCTGTTTAACACATCGAGCGCATATTTGCTCTGCCCCGAGTGGAAATAGAGCGCGTCAAACTCCTTCGCAAAATACACGTAATACAAGCGGCAGCTGCGGATATTTCCAATCTTATCCATGCCGGAGTAATCCTGATAGATCGGCATCAGCCGGGTGATGCCGCCCTCCACCGGGCACTCGTAGACCACGTCCGCCTTTGCGAGTCCGTACTGCGGCAGAGACATTGAGGTATTTTCCACCATCACAGCCACCGGGCGCACAAGGAGAAGCTCCTCGTCAATCCACTTCCCGGTCAGAAGGCTCCTTGCCTCCCCCTCGTGCTTTTCTGCACTCTCCGTAGGCTCCTCAGTTTCGTCCTCTCCTGCCGTTTCCGTGGGCGCAGCCTGTGTGCCGGTCTCCGACTCCGTCCCGCTCCCCTTGTCCTTTCCGCAGGATGTCAGAAACACCGCAAGGCAGACACAAATCAATCCATAGATCCATTTTCTTTTTCTCATCTTCCCCTCTTCTTCTGCCGTCCGCCTGTCACGGCACAAACGGCAGCAATTACCGCACAATATTCATAGCATCCAAAAGCACCCTCTGTTTCTCCTCCATGACAGCCGCCTCCGCCTCCGTCATGTGGTCATAGCCAAACAGGTGCAGCATGCTATGTACGATCAGGAAGGCGAACTCCCTCCGCTCGCTGTGCCCGTAGCTTTCCGCCTGCTCCCGCACCTTCGGGACCGAGATCACAATATCCCCAAGCATCGCCTCCCCGGTATCCGGGTTGAAATCATCATCGCTCTCCGCCTCCAGAAACGAAAAATCCCCCGGGCGCTCATAGGTGAGCATCGGAAAAGAAAGCACGTCCGTCGGGCGGTCGACCTGACGGCACTCGCGGTTGAGGACGTGAATGCCCTCGTTGTCCGTCAGCGTCAGATTCACCTCCGCCTCATAGGGAAAGCCCTCTTTTTCCAGACAAAAGCCCACAACAAACTCCGCCAGTTCCCTGTACGGGAAATCAAACGATACCTCACATTCCTCTTCCAGATAAAAGCTCATTACAGCACTCCCTTCGACGCGAGATACCCTCTGGCAAGCAGAAATTGGTTCATACTCAGCCCGGACTGGTCGTAGAGCCCGGTGCCGGAATATTCGTTGAGCGCCTGATAGATCACCATATTCCGATCCCACTGGTTGTCCGCCTCATTCCTGTCAAAAATCTCCATTTTTTTGTTGAGCGCATCCACCATGTGCACCAGCGCCGACTCCGGCGAGGACGGTTTCTCATTCTCCCCATGGTACTCCAGAAGGATCCGGGTGAGTTTTTCGGGGAAACAGAGCCGGCTCGCAGAATCCCTCACATCCACCTGGTAAGGCTCCCCCGGCCAGCTTTTCATGTTGTAATAAAAGGCTCCCGCACGGCAGAGGTTCGGATCGCAGCCCACCACCTTCGCGCAGCGAAACGCAATCTCCGACACCCTCCTCGCGTACTTATACTCATCCTGCGAATACTCGCGCAGGTTTTTCACCTTCGGAAAATCATCGCTGACAACACGGATATACAGCTTGTCCATCTCCTGCACACACATCCGCCGAAGCAAAGGAAACAGGAAAAAGGCAGCCAACCCCGTGAGAACTCCGCCTCCCAGACCGTACAGAAGGTCTTCCGTCTTCCCCTCGCCATATGCCCAGAATCGAAGGGCGACGGGAATCAGCAGATTGAGAAACCCCAGTATCAGGGCGGCAGGCAGCCGGTACGCCTGCTCCAGCAGCGGCTCCACCAGCAGCGCGCCAAAGAGCGTCAATAACAGGAAGGTCAGCATCACATAGATACTGCCACCGCAGGCGAGGACGAGCAGCAGGTCAAAAAACAGTCCCGCCATCAAGGCAATTACCGCATTTGCCGGCGCACACAAAAGGAGCGGAACCAAAATCACCGGCTTTGTAAAGTCCGGCAGAAAGCTCATGCCCACAACCAGACCCCCACAGACGGCATAAAAGCATGCGACCTTCACAAAGCTGCTCTGCGAGTTGTTCGCAAGGCGCTCTTTTCTCCGGTCATACTCCAGCCGGAAAATGAAAATTGCCAGATAGACCACATCCAAAAGGAGAAGGCAGATCCATTCCTTCAAAGCCAGACGCCTGCTCACGCACAGCGAAACCGTGAGCACAAGCGTGACAAGCACAATTGCCAATATCGAATTGGTGCGGTACAGATTTCTTTTTTCTTTCGCTTTCATCGTTTCTCCTGCTTCGCATTCTTTGTTGTTTTTTTCTCGTATGCCTCATAAGCCTGAACAATTTGCTGCACAAGCGGATGCCGCACCACATCCTTGCTTGTCAGCTCGCAGGCAGCAATGCCATCAATATTTTTCAGCACGCGCAGCGCCACATCCAGACCGGACTTCACGCCGGGGGCCAGATCCTTCTGCGTCGCATCCCCAGTGATGACCGCCTTGGAACCGAAACCGATCCGCGTCAGAAACATTTTCATCTGTGCCGGAGTCGTGTTCTGTGCCTCATCCAGAATAATGAACGCATTGTCCAGCGTGCGTCCGCGCATATAGGCGAGGGGGGCCACCTCAATCAGCCCCTTCTCCAGATTTCTCTGAAAGCTCTCCGTCCCCATGATCTGGTACAGCGCATCGTAGAGCGGCCGCAGGTAAGGATCGACCTTGCTCTGCAGGTCTCCGGGCAGAAAGCCCAGCTTTTCGCCCGCCTCAATGGCTGGGCGGGTCAGAATAATCCGTCCGACCTCCTCATTTTTAAACGCCGTAATCGCCATCGCCATCGCAAGATAGGTCTTGCCGGTTCCCGCCGGTCCCAGTCCGAAAACGATCATCTTCTCCCGGATGCTGTCCACATAATTCTTCTGGCCGATGGTTTTCGGCTTGACCGGTTTGCCCTGGATTGTGTGGCAGATCACGTCCTTGTCGATCTCGACCATCGCCCCCGAAAGGTGTTCCTTTAGGAGCGCCAGCGCATAGTTCACGTTCTGCTCCGTGATGACATTCCCGCGTCTGGAGAGCTCACAGAGCTGCGCAAAGAGCTCCGCCGCGTCCTTCACGCTCGTCCCGCTGCCGATGATCTTCACCGAGTCATCCCGCACCACGACCGTCACGCCGAGCGCCCTCTCCACCTTCTTAATATTGGAATCAAACTGCCCGAACACATTTGCCATGTGCTCTGTCGGTATGTTCAGTGTTGCCTCCGTCAAACTCATGTTCTTCTCTCCTGTCACTCCTGCACCGCATGCTCCTCCCCGGCAGCCTGCGGCGGCATCTCGGTCGGCACAGCCCTTGTGATATTTTCTTGGGCCGAAATTTCGCCGAATATGTGGTATTGTCCGTCCACCATCTCTATCATAACATTTTTGTCGTAAATGGAAACCCCAATTTCTTCCAAATCCAAAAGAAATTGATTCAGCCTCTCCCGCGCCAGTGTCTGCACCTCGTCCTCCGAGAGCGTGTACTCCACCGTCACCTGTTCAATCTGGCGGATTTTCCCGAAGTGTACCGGCAGGTAAAAGCTGTCCATGAGCACTAGCTGCCGGATGTCCTCCAAGGTCTCGTAGTCGTCGTAGTCCGCAAAGATCGGAGGAAAACGCAGCTGCCAGTTTCCCACCGACACGTAAAACTGCCGGGTCTCATTTCCGGTGGCCCGGCTGGAAAAAACCTTCGGATTGATCCAGTCCTCGTAGGAATAGACCACCGCCGCAATCACGTCGGCGTCGGCGCTTTTGTAATAGTATTCGCGCACCTGCTCGTCGTCGCTTAAGATCTCCTGCCTTCCCAGCACCAGCGGATCGCCCGCCTTCACGGTATCGCCCGCCTTCACCAGCGGAACTCCGGAGCGCGTGACAATCTTTAGCACCGTCGCGTCCTTCGCGGCGACAAGGTCCATGCAGGTTTGGTCCGTATTTCCGCCTCCGGCGGTTGCAAGCTTCTCCTGAAAAGAGACGACAAGCTTTGTTCCCTGCTCGTAAACACTGGCCCAGATAATGCCGTCAAAATCCTGCCTTAGGGACAGTTCCAGGGCGTCGTTGTCAATCGCGGACTTTTTCACTCCGTAGCTGATGTTTTTTTCATCCAGATAATTTAAAATCGTCTGCTCGCCAATCGCGGAATTACCAATCACCTCAATGCGCCAGATCCTCATGGACAGCGCCGCCACGGCAAAGGTCATCGCGAGAACAACCAAAACGCACACCTTTCTTGCACGGTAGCGCCGCAGGAAAAACGGCAGCCCCTCCCTCGCCTCAACCGCAAACCCCACGCGAGTCTTCCTGAGGAAAGGCGCCAGATCATACACATCGCGAAGATGCATCCGCATCCGCATCTGCCCGCCGTCCAGATACTCCATGTCCCAGAATTCCATGCCGGAGCGGGCACATAAATTGAGCAGCCGGGCAATGTTCCTGCCCCTTAGCCGGACGATCAGCACGCCAAACATCAACCGATACAGCCTATCTATCATGGAACAAACGTGATTCCCTCCAAATACCCGGTGATCTCCAGCTGGCTCGCGGAATACTTCGGGATGTAGAGCTCTCTCCCGACGATCTGAATTGCGTATGTCTTTGCGGACACCACGATCAGCTCACGGCTGTACTGCCGGATTCCCCGATGGTTTGTGATGCACAAAAAACGGTTTCCGGTCATGGACAAAAGCGGCATTCCGAGGACCAAATCCTTCGGAAGTCCGAAAATATCAACATAGCGCTCCGCATCCTTTTTCTTTTTTGCTGAATGTTCACCTTGGCTTTTCATACTTAACTATATGAAAAACAGGCTTATCCTATGCAGTTTGTGCTCCCTGTTATCATAACATATTTATCCAAAAAATAACAAGACCGCAGCATCACTTATGATACGGTTCCCCGTTGATGATCCGGTAAGAGCGGTAGATCTGCTCCAGAAGGATCACCCGCATCAGCTGATGCGGAAAGGTCATGCGCGAAAAACTCAGATGAAAATCCGCCCTGCGGCACACCGCGTCGGATAATCCGAGGGAACCGCCGATCACAAAGCACAGATGGCTCCTGCCCTCCACGCCGAGGCGCTCAATCTTTTCTGCCAGCTCTACGGAGTCAAGCGCGGTTCCGTCGATGGTCAGGGCAACCACATAGCAGTCCTCTCGGATGCATTTTAAAATGCGCTCTCCCTCCCGCTCCTTCACCAGCCGGATTTCGCCGTCGGACGCCTGCTCCTTCGTCCGCTCGTCCGCGACCTCCATAAGCTCTAGCTGGCAGTACCGGCTCAGGCGCTTCCGATACTCCTCCACCGCCTGCACAAAAAAATTCTCTTTTATTTTCCCGACGCCGATCACCGTAATCTTCATGACATTCTGCAGCATCCTTTCTCTCCCGAACAGGCTTTTTTTCAGAAAATCACCCCGGGGGTCTGTCTTTCTATGGCGAAGAATGTTATAATCAGCCTAAGGAGCGGATGTAACCGTTCGCCAAAACATCATGCAAAGAGAGGGAATCATTTTGAAAGAGCTGCAGAATCGTATTTTACAGGACGGTATTGCCGTCAACTCAGACATCTTAAAGGTGGACAGCTTCATCAACCATCAGGTGGACCCCGCCCTGATGCTGCGCATCGGGCAGGAATTTGCCGACCACTTTAAGGACAGGGGAATCACAAAGGTCGCAACCATTGAGAGCTCCGGGATCGCTCCCGCGCTCATGACCGCACAGTGCATGGGGATCCCGCTGATCATCCTCAAGAAACAACCCTCCAGAATACTGAACGACAATCTCTACCAGACGGAGGTGACAAGCTTCACCAAAGGCACCAGCTACGAGCTGACGCTCTCCTCCTCCTTTGTGGACGAGAGCGATCATGTGCTCATCATCGATGATTTTCTCGCCAACGGCGAGGCGGCCACCGGAGCAATCCGGCTGCTGCGCAAGGCACACGCCACCGTCGCCGGCATCGGGATCCTCATCGAGAAATCCTTCCAGCCCGGGCACGAAAAACTCGTCGAGCAGGGCTTTGATGTCTACGCGCTGGCGCGGATCCGCCGCATGGACACCGGAGTCATAGAATTCCTGTCATAAAATTGATTCGCAAAACCGGCACCAGTCCCGCGATCCCTCAGTCCTTAGGCTCATTCGGCACCGTCGTCCGTCTGTCCCAGGCTGTCATCTGAGTCCCCGCCCTCCGGCGAGGACTCATTTTGATAGTATACATAATTTCCGCGGAAAACATCGGACACCAGCTCCGTGGTATCGTCCACAAGAACAACAGAGAGAATATTGTTGCCCTCCGGAATGGCAAGCGGCCCCCGGTACATCTCGCTCTCAGTGGTCGGATCCGTGCTGTCCCAGGTAAAGTAGGCCTTGCAGCCCGCCGGAACAATCACGGTCACAGAGGTTGGCTCGCTGAAATTTCCGCCGCCCGGAGTGACGGTCGGCATCGAGGGAGCCGGAATGTCAATTGTGAATTCCTTTGCTGCAATCTCGCTGAACAGTCCCTTTTCATTCTTACATACGGCACGAATCTTATAGGTCTTAAGATTTTCGTTCAGCTCAATGGGCTCGGTGTACTCCTGTCCGTACAGCGTCGGATCTGTGTCGTCTGTCGTATAGTAAATCGTAAATTTCCCGCCCGTGGCGAGCGATACGGACATAAACTGCGAATAAGTTCCCTCCTCACGGCTGAACACCGGCGGAGTTACCACATAATCCGAGAACAGATCCGCGAGCCCCCCGTCCACACGCTCATACAGCGCAAGGATTGCGTCGTAATCCCTCTGGCCTTCATAGTAGGAAACAAGCATTGCGCAGGCCTCCCGGTTTGCCGGATCCAGCTGCAGGATCTCCCTGCACAGAACCAGCATGGAGTTATAGTCCTTGCTCTCACTGTAGATCCGAGCAAGCATAAGCCGGATCTTGACGCTGTCCTCATCCAGCCACAGAGCCTTCTCGTAATATGCGGCTGCCGCTTCCATATCGCCCTTCTTGTAGGCCTCCTCCGCCATCTGAATCTGATAATCGAAAGAGCCCTCGCGCATGTTCCTCACCCAGAGAAATGCGGCCACAACAATTGCAACCACCGCAATCACCGCGACGCCAATTGCGAGAAAGAGATAAACCTGTTTGTTCCCGCCGCCGGACGGGGCCTGATTTGTCTTTTGCTCCGGACGCTGTTTTTGCGCGCCGGGCTGCCGGTTCGCCTCCTTCATCACATGTTTTAAATAATCATCCTCGTAATCACTGTACTCCGGCACCACCTGTACCGGCTTGCCGCATTTTGAGCAGAAAAGAGCTCCCTCCTTCAACTCATCACCACAGTATACACACTTCATAGTTCCGTCCCCTTACCTATTGCTTCATAAACAGCTGTCCTTCATTGCCTCCACGCAGTTATGCATGAGCATTGCGATGGTCATCGGTCCCACGCCGCCCGGAACCGGAGTGATATAGGAGGCAAGAGGCTCAACCTCATCGAACTTCACATCTCCGCAGAGCTTGTTGTTCTCGTCCCGGTGGATCCCCACGTCGATCACCACCGCACCCTCCTTCACGTAGTCCGCGCCAATGTAACGCGGCTTTCCGATGGCCACAATCAGAATGTCCGCGCTGCGGCAAATTTCTTTAAGGTTCTTTGTCCGCGAGTGGCAGATTGTCACCGTGGCATTTTCCCTGAGCATCAGCAGCGCCATCGGTTTTCCGACAATATTGCTTCTGCCGACCACGACGCAGTGCTTTCCCTCCGTCTCAATCTTGCTGCGGCGCAAAAGCTGGATAATTCCCGCCGGAGTGCAGGACACAAACCCCGGCTGGCCGATGGTCAGCGCTCCCACACTCTGCGGGTGGAAGCCGTCCACATCCTTCTTCGGCGAGATTGCCTGAATAATCTTGTCTTCGTCAATATGCGGCGGAAGCGGGAGCTGGCAGAGAATTCCATGCACCTTCCCGTCCCGGTTCAGCTTGTCGATGAGCTCCAGCAGCTCCGCCTCGGTGGTCTCCTCGCCCAGCTCATAGGCAAGCGATTCGATCCCGATATAAGCGCAGGCTTTTTTCTTGTTATTCACATAGACGGAGGACGCAGGGTCATTGCCCACCTGAATCACCGCAAGGCAGCAGCTCTTCCCCGCCGCCTTGAGCGCCGCCACCTCCGCCTTTAACTCTTCCTTGATATCCGTGGATATCTGTTTTCCGTCAATTCTGATCGCCATAGTGTCTCTCCCTAAAAAAGTCCAGTAATCACGCCTCTGTCATCCACATCGATATTGTATGCCGCCGGCTGCTTGGGCAGACCCGGCATCGTCATGATCGATCCGTTGATTGCCACCACAAA
>JAFLRQ010000010.1:21144-31317 GCA_022511395.1 Agathobacter sp.
ACCTTCTCGGCCAGCGCAATGCCGCCCTCGCCGCCCTTCTCCCAGACCTCAGACAGCGCAAACTCACAGCCTCTCTCCCTGCAGAATTGCTCCACATAGTCCGTCTCCGCCTTCGTGTCCGTCACAAAGGAGTTTAACGTGACAACAATCGGAACCCCGTATTTCTTCAGATTCTCGATGTGCTTTTCCAGATTCACAATTCCCTTTTCAAGGGCTGGGAGGTTCTCTGCGGTCAAATCGCTTTTCGGCACACCTCCGTTGTACTTAAGCGCGCGCACCGTCGCAACCAGCACCACCGCATCCGGCGCAAGATGCGCCTTGCGGCACTTGATGTCAAAGAATTTCTCCGCACCCAGATCCGCGCCAAAGCCCGCCTCCGTAATCACATAGTCCGCGAGCTTTAAGGCCGTCTTTGTCGCACGGACACTGTTGCAGCCGTGCGCAATGTTCGCAAACGGGCCTCCGTGCACAATCGCCGGCGTGTGCTCCAGGGTCTGGATCAGGTTGGGCTTGAGCGCGTCCTTCAAGAGCGCCGCCATGGAGCCGGTCGCATTCAGATCCCCCGCCGTCACCGGCTTTCCGTCAAAGGTATAAGCGACAATAATCTGTCCCAGACGCTTTTTTAAGTCATTCATGTCATCGGCAAGGCACAGAATCGCCATGATCTCGGATGCCACGGTGATCACAAAGTGATCCTCCCGCACCATGCCGTCCATCTTGTTTCCAAGTCCCACCACAATGTTGCGGAGCACTCGGTCATTCATGTCCAGACAGCGCTTCCACACAATCTGTCTGGGATCGATGCCGAGCTCGTTTCCCTGCTGAATGTGGTTGTCCAAAAGAGCCGCAAGCAGATTGTTCGCGGAGGTAATCGCATGGAAATCCCCGGTAAAATGGAGGTTTAAATCCTCCATCGGAATTACCTGCGCATAGCCTCCTCCCGCAGCGCCGCCCTTGATGCCAAAGCACGGGCCCAACGAGGGCTCCCGCAGTGCAATCACCGCTTTTTTCCCGAGCTTTCCGAAGGCCTCTCCGAGCCCGACGCTGGTGGTAGTCTTTCCCTCACCCGCCGGAGTAGGGTTGATGGCGGTCACAAGAACCAGCTTGCCGTCCGGGTTATCCTTCACGCGATCCATGAGCGCGTCGGAAAGCTTTGCCTTGTATTTGCCGTAAAGCTCCAGATCGTCCTCTCCAATGTCAAGGCTTGCCGCCACCTCCCGGATTGGAAGCATCGCCGTCTCCTGCGCAATTTGAATATCACTTTTCATAGTCGTCTCCTCCATTTACAACAGACATTGCCGATTTCCCATTTTCTCAGTTTCCAATACCGGATTACGTATTCTCGCTCAAATAAATTTCCAGCTCCTCCGGCTCCATCTGTACCCGCCTAGGCTTGGTTCCCTCCTCGGGGCCGACAATTCCGGCCTCCTCCATCTGGTCCATGATCCGCGCCGCGCGGTTAAAGCCAACCTTTAAGTAGCGCTGCAGCATGCCGATGGATGCCTTGTCCTTGTCCACAATCAGGCGCGCCGCCTCCGCGAAATAGGAATCCCTGCCGTCCTCCTGCTCATCCGCATCGGAGATGGACACCGTGTTGTTTGATGAGTTTTGAACGGCCTCCACCTTCTGCTGTACGCTGTCGCTGTACACAGCGGCGCCGTTCTGCTCCGTGATAAAGGCCACCACATCCCCCACCTCCTTGTCGGAGACAAATGCGCCCTGCACGCGCAGAGGCTTGGGCATGCCCTGCGGATGGAACAGCATATCGCCCTTTCCAAGCAGCTTTTCCGCGCCGACCATATCCAGAATCGTGCGCGAGTCGGTGCCTGACGTCACTGCAAACGCAATGCGGCTCGGCATGTTCGCCTTGATCAGTCCCGTGATGACATTGACCGACGGGCGCTGCGTCGCAATCACAAGATGGATGCCCGCCGCGCGCGCAAGCTGCGCCAGACGGCAGATTGCCTCCTCGACATCGCCGCTGGCCACCATCATGAGATCTGCCAGCTCGTCCACAATAATCACAATCTGCGGCAGCTTCTTCGGGCGCTCAACCCCCTCCGGCACCTGAATGGAATCCACCTTGGCATTGTATCCGCTGATCTCGCGGACATTCGCCTCCGCAAATTTCTCATAGCGCTCCGTCATCTCCGCAACCGCCCAGTTTAAAGCCCCGGAAGCCTTCTTCGGGTCGGTGACCACCGGGATCATCAGATGCGGAATCCCGTTGTAGACCGACAGCTCAACCACCTTGGGGTCGATCATCAAAAGCTTGACCTCGTCCGGCTTTGCCTTGTAGAGAATACTCATGATAATGGTGTTGATACAGACCGATTTTCCGGAGCCCGTGGCTCCCGCTATCAGCAAGTGCGGCATCTTTCCAATGTCTGTCACCTGCACCTTCCCGGCGATATCCTTGCCCACAGCAAAGCTGATCTTTGACTTTGAATCCATAAAATCCTGCGACTCAATGAGCTCCCGGAACGCAACCGTCACATTCTCGCGGTTGGGAACCTCAATGCCGACCGCCGCCTTGCCCGGGATCGGGGCCTCAATGCGGATGTCCGCCGCCGCAAGGTTCAGCTTGATATCGTCCGCCAGTCCGACGATCTTGCTGACCTTCACCCCCATCTCCGGCTGAATCTCATAGCGCGTGACCGACGGGCCGCAGCTGATGTTGGTCACCGTCACATTGACGCCGAAGGTCGCAAGCACCTGCTGAAGCTTTCCTGCCGTCTCCTTGAGCTCTCGCTCCGTATTTCCCGCTTTCTTCCCGCTTCCTGCCGCAAGCAGGGAAACCGGCGGGAATACATACTCCTTCTTTGGCTGCTCCTGTGCAGAAATCTCCTGCACCACCTGGGCAATCTCCTTCTCGATTTCCTCCTCCGGCAGCGGCTTGTTCTTCTTAGGTTCCTCAGCTGCAGCGGCCTTCGGAGCAGAGGACACAGCTCCCGCAGACCTTGCAACAGGCGGCATATCCGTCGATGCATTCGCCGGATTGATTGGCTCCACCACCGTCGTTTCCCGCGTGAAATCTCCCGTGATGACCGGTTCCGTGCGCACAGGCGCAGCCACCGGCTCCTGGGCAGGTGCAGCTGCAGGGGAAGCCGCGGCAGACTCCGTCCTCTTTGGCTCGTGCGCCGTCAGCGCAACCGTCCGCTCTGCTTTCGCCGTCAGCGCCTCCGGATGCAGCTCCTCCATCTCGTCGGACTGCTCCTGGCTTCGCGCCGTGATCTTTGTGTCTGAGGAAATGCCGGTAACCTTGCGGTCCATGCGCCGCACCTTCCGTTCCTCCCTCCGCTCCTCCCGCAGCTGGCGGTACCGCTCATTGTTCTCCTTCGCGGTCTCGTAAACCTTGCGGCCGCCCCTCTTCATGGGAGCAAGCGCCGAGCGCTCGGTCAGGAGCACGATGCAGATAATCATTAGAATGATGTTGATAATGTAAGCGCCCGCCAGACCAAAGCCCTTCACCATCACATAGGCGATGGCTCCGCCGATGAATCCGCCTCCGCCTTTATTCTCTGCGCTGTATGTATAAGCCTCCGGCGGCCCCAGAGGCTCCTTTCCGCTCACAATCAGCGATACCAGCACGCAGAAAAAGACGACGAGAAGAGCCGCCTCCACCAGCTTGATGAACGCGTAACTGTTCTCCTTGTTGGACACGGCAAAAAAGCTTCCAATCAAAAGAATGATCGGCAGGATGTAGGCGATCAGCCCGAACACGCCGAAGAGCACACTGCTGACCGCATGTCCGACCGCGCCTCCGATTCCAAAGTTGCTGATAAACATAAACAGAGAGACCGCCACAATGCACCACAGAATGATTTCTGTCCGAAAGCTCTGCGCGTTCTGCGTCTCCTTTTCCTGCTCTTTTTTTGTGTTTGTGGTCTTTCGACCGGTATTTTTACTGTTTCCCGCTGCCATGGGACACACTCCTTAGCGATTGTAATCAAAAGATATTCTACCATAACTTGTTCTGTGTGTCACCAACAAAAACACTATTTTCTTTTTTCGGCTCCCCTGCGCTCCTCGATCATGCCATAGAGCACGGAAAATGCGTCCGAGATGCCGCCGACCGCATTGATCAGTCCCTCCTCCACAGCCTCTTTTCCCACGAGGATCGTCCCGAGATCCTTCGTCAGCATCTGCGTGTTCATCATCAGCTCCTCCACGCGCTCCTGCGCCACCCGGCAGTGGCTGGAGATAAATCCCACGATCCGGTCCTGCATCTGCTTGAAATAGTCGTAGGTCGGTTTCGCCCCGATCACCGTGCCGTTCATGCGCACCGGATGAATCACCATCGTCCCGGTGGGGACAATGAGCGAGTAGTCCGTGGACACTGCAAGCGGAACCCCGATGGAATGGCTGCCGCCCAAGACAAGCGACACCGTCGGCTTGCTCAAAGACGCCACCATCTCCGCGATGGCAAGCCCGCTCTCCACATCGCCTCCCATGGTGTTTAAGATGAGGAGCACTCCGTCCACGCGCTTGTCGTCCTCAATCGCTGCAAGCTTCGGCAGCACATGCTCGTATTTGGTGGTCTTGGAGGTCGCGGGCAGACACTCATGCCCCTCGATTTCCCCAATAATTGACATCAGATAGATCGCATAGTCCTTCTCGTCATCCTCCAGAAGCATCTGTCCGAAATCCTTCACCTGCTCATTCTGCTTTTGCTGCTTCTCCTCCCCCTGTTTGCCGGAATCCTTCTTTTTCTCCCCGTCGCTGCCCATGTGCAAATTCCCCCCTTGAAATCATTGAAAAAATAAGAACGGGTAAAATACCCGTTCTTATCATTCCAAATCCGTCTGATTTTATACACCGAGGAGATAATTGTACAGTCCCTCATACTTAAATTTTGATGCGTTCCACGAGAAGTCCTTCGCCATGCCCCGGTCCACCATCTGGTTCCACTGGCGCTTCCGGTCATAGAAAATGTGCTTGCTGTAATTGATCACGGAAAGCATCTCATCCGCGTTGTAGTTCATAAAGGAGAACCCGTCACCGGTATTCTCATACTCATTGTAGGCCTCGACCGTATCCTTGAGGCCGCCGGTCTCCCGGACAATCGGAACCGTTCCGTACCGGAAGGAGATCATCTGCGTCAAACCGCAGGGTTCAAAGCGCGACGGCATCAGGAAAGCGTCCGCGGACGCATAGAGCTTGTGCGCCAGATCCTCCGAGTAACAAATGTTCGCGGAGACGCGGGCGGGATACTTCCACGCATAGTGCCGGAACATGTTCTCGTACTTCGGGTCTCCGGTTCCGATCACCACAAGCTGCGTGTACTCGTCCACAAGGCCCTCCATCACGTAATTGATCAAATCCAGGCCCTTCTGGTCGGTCAGACGGGAAATCAGTCCGATCATATATTTCTTCTTGTCAACCGCAAGTCCGAGATCCTTCTGCAGCTGCTCCTTGTTCAAAGCCTTCTTTTTGCGGAAGGACTCCACATCGTAGTTGACATATATCTTTTTGTCAGTCTGCGGATTGTACTCATCGTAGTCAATGCCGTTGACAATTCCCTGCATGTCAAAGTGACGTGCGGAGAGCAGGCCGTTTAAGCCCTCCCCGTAGTATTCCGTCTGAATCTCCCGCGCGTAAGTCTCGCTGACCGTCGTGATATAGTCCGCGTACACGAGACCGCCCTTTAACATATTGGCATCCTTCCGGAATTCCAGCTTGTCGGGCGTGAACAGGCTGTTTGGAAAACCGGTCAGCCCCTGCAGAGTCTTCACATCCCAGATGCCCTGGAATTTCAGGTTGTGGATTGTCATGATGGACTTGATCCCCCAGAAGAAGGAATCCGCCTGAAACTCATTCTTTAAGAACACCGGAACCAGGCCCGCCTGCCAGTCATGGCAGTGGATGATATCCGGGCGGAAGCCGATCACCGGCAGCATCGAGAGCACCGCCTTGTCAAAAAAGACAAACTTCTCGATATCCGCGCGCACATCCCCGTAAGGCACGAAACAGTCAAAATACTCCCGGTTGTCAATGAAATAGTAGGTCACGCCGTCCAGCTTATACTGCAGTACGCCCACATATTTGCTGGGGATATAGCTTCCGGCCGCCATGTAAAAATGCGTCACATACTCAAACTGGTTCCGCCATTTTTCCGGGATACAGGTGTAATTCGGAATCACCACGCGCACGTCCCAATCCTCGCGGTAGAACTCCTTCGGCAGCGCACCGCACACATCCGCAAGACCTCCGGTCTTGATAAAAGGCACACACTCTGATGCAGCAAACAAAATCTTTTTCATCCTGTCCTCCCTTCCTTACTCCTCGGAATAATTGTGATATACCTCCTGTACATCATCATCCTCATCCAGCATATCCAGAATTCTTCCGATATTGACAATATCCGTCTCATTGGTCAGCGTCACATAGTTTTGCGGAATCATACTCACCTCGGCGGAAACCATGGCAACACCCTGATCCTCTAAGGCTTTTCGCACGGTCTCAAACTGATCCGGCGCTGTGAGTATCTCAAAGCTGTCATCCTCCTCCGCAAGATCGTCCGCGCCCGCGTCCAACGCCAGCATCATAAGATCATCTGCGTCAAGGTCGCACTCCTCCTTGTCAATGATAATCTGTCCCTTCTCGTCAAACATATAGGATACGCAGCCCTGCGTACCGATGCTGCCCTGTCCCTTGGAAAAGCAGTTGCGGACATTTGCCGCCGTGCGGTTCTTGTTGTCCGTGAGGCACCGCACAATGATCGCCGTGCCGCCGGGACCATAGCCCTCGTAGGTCGCCGACTCGTAGTTTACATTGCCGCCCTCTCCCGCCGCTTTCTTGATGCCGCGGTCAATGGTGTCGTTGGGCATGTTGTTGGCCTTTGCCTTTGCAATCACCTGCGCCAGCTTGAAATTGTTCGCCGGATCCGGTCCTCCCTCCTTGACCGCCACCGCGATCTCGCGGCCGATCATGGTAAAGACCTTGCCCTTTGCGGCATCGTTTTTCTCCTTCTTATGCTTGATATTCGCAAATTTGGAATGTCCTGACATACAGTTTCCCTCTTTTCTGATCTAGTATTTACCTAACCATGATACACGAACTGTCCGAATCGCGCAAGCGCAAAATCATCCTTCCGCCTCAGTTTTTGCAGTCCGCACCAACACCTCGCGTATCATCTTATCCTCCACACGGTTGATGACAAAATCATACCCGTGTGCGTGAATTGTGGCGGTCTCCCCGTCCGCCGGAACCTTTCCGAGAAGAAAGATCAGCCAGCCGTTGAGCGTGTCAAACTCATCCTCCTCAACCGGAAGCTTCAGCACCTCAATGACATCCTCCATGTCGGCAAAGCCGTCCATAGTGTAGCTGTCGTCCGGGTTTCGCCGGATCAGCTGCTCCTCCTCGTCATGCTCGTCCTCGATATTGCCCACAATCTCCTCTAAGATGTCCTCCATCGCCACAAGGCCTGCGGTCTGTCCGTACTCATCCACCACAATCACCATATGGCTCTTGTCCATCTGCATCTTTGTAAAAAGCATATTAATTTTCAGCGTCTCCGGTACAAACTCCGCCTCCCGGATCAGATTGGGAATATCCTTGATCGATGTCCGAAACACCTCGTTGCTCTGCGCGTACACCAGCGCGTCCTTGATATGTAAGACACCGATCACATTGTCGATGTCATCCAGATAGACCGGGTAGCGCGATTTGCTGTTCTCATTGATGTAGGCAATCGCGTCGTTGTACGACATCTCACCGTCCAGCGCAATCACGTTTTTCCGGTGGGTCATAATATCCTTGGCTTCCTTGTCCCCAAACTCAAAGATATTGTGAATCATTGCGGCCTCCGAGGCCAAAAGCACCCCCTGCTCATGCCCCTCGTTGACCATGGAGATAATCTCCTCCTCCGTCACATCCTCGTGAAACGGAAGACCGCTCTTAACAAGCCCCTTCAGCTTTGCAAAAAAATTCGTCCGCTTCGGACTGTCGCCTTCGTCCATAAAATCCTCTCATTCTTTGTTGCCAAATGTTTCCTTTTCCGATCATACCATGGAGAACCGTTTCCGTCAAGCTATGTATACAGCTCCAGACTGATCTCCAGTGCCCGGTCGATTTTGTCAAGGATCTGACTGTCCAAATGGCAGACCTTATCCTTTAAGCGTTTCTTGTCGATGGTTCTAAGCTGCTCCAGCAGCACCACGGAATCCTTCGCAAGATCGTACTTGTCACTTCCAAGCTCCACGTGCGTCGGCAGCTTTGCCTTGTGCATCTGCGATGTGATGGCGGCACAGATCACGGTGGGGCTGTGACGGTTGCCCACATTGTTCTGTATGATGAGCACCGGCCGCACTCCGCCCTGCTCCGATCCAACCACCGGCCTTAAATCTGCGTAATATACATCTCCTCTTTGAATTACCATACTATCACTCCATAAATTTTTTATACCCGTAGTATTGCCAAATTTATCGAGCCGTATTCATACAAAAAATAAATTCTTATGATTGATATACTCACGGCAGATTTCATCAGCCGTGAATATAAACTCTTGGAACCCTTGGCGTGATGAGGCAGGCAAACTCATAGTTAAACCTGCCGGAGAGCCTTCCCAGCTCCTCCATTGTGATGGTCTCCGCGCCATCCGTGCCCAGAAGCGTCACCGGATCGCCCTCCCGCACATCCGGGATGTCCGTCACATCCACCATGAACTGGTCCATGCACACCCGTCCGCGGATGGGAGCCCGCCTGCCGCGGATCAGCACACAGCCCTTGTTGGAGAGCCCTCTCGCATATCCGTCCCCGTAGCCCACCGGAACCGTCGCAATCCGCCTCACCGACTCTGCCGTGTAGGTTCCGCCATAGCTGACGCTCTGCCCCGGCTCCAGAGTCTTTAAAAAGGAAACATGGCTCTTTATGGACATCACCGGCTTCAAATCAATGATGTCGTGCCGCACCTCATCCGAGGGCCACAGGCCGTACATTGTGATCCCAGCCCGCACCATGTCCATGCCTGCCTCCGGCAGCTCCACAATCCCCGCGCTGTTGGAGCAATGTTTGAGGGGGATAGAAATCCCTCTCTCCTCCAGCCGCCCGACCATCCCGCGAAACAGTGCAAGCTGGGCATGAGCCGCCGCCTTATCCGCCTCATCCGCCCGGGCAAAATGAGTAAAGATACCTTCTATATCTATATTCGGCAAAGCAGCGATCCGTGCAATCTCATCGACGCTTTTTTCACCGGCGGCAAAACCGATCCGGCCCATTCCCGTATCGATCTTCACGTGAATCCGGCAGGTTTTCCCCTGCCGAGCGGCCGCCTCCGACAGCTCCTGCGCCGCCTGATAGCTGCAGACCGCCGGCCGTATCTCCTCCTCCACGATGACGGAATACTGCTCAGGAAAGCTGATCCCTAAGATCAGGATCGGCTTTTCCCTGCCGTCCTCCCTCAGAGCCCGCGCCTCCTCCACGGTCGCCACAGCGAACCCCCAGAGGTAGGGCAGGTCCTCAATCGCCCTTGCGACCTGCAGCGCCCCATGCCCGTATGCGTCGGTCTTGATCACCGCCGCGATTTTCACATCCGGCGCGGTATTTTTGTGCATTGACTCCAAATTGCAGCGCACCGCCGCCAGATCAATCCCGGCGTACACGCGGTAAACTTCCATAAAAACACTCCCTTAGTGTATTTTTCGTTTATATCTTACTATATCTGCGGCCGAATCGTCAAGCCGACGGATGTCCGTGAGTGTCTTTATATGCAATCGTCTCCTGCGTATATTTTTCGCGCCATGTCGTGCCGGATCGTCAAGCTCCTGTTCTGCGGATTATTCTCCCGAAAATTCTTCACCCTATAAACATCTATCATCTGGATATTCTGTGAAAACCTAAAATATGGATGTTGACGAACCCGCAAATTCCCCCTATACTAATAATAGGATTACAGACACGGAGAACAAGAATTGGAAACAAAAGAATTGTCCCTACTCTCACGGGAGGAACTTATCGAACTGGTTCAAAGCCAGCAGGAGAAGATACAGGAGCTGACCACTGTCCCGCCGAACGACTGGCATTCACTATTTTATGCGCTGCTCATGATCGTGACGCACAAATTTAAATCTGTCAAAGTGGAACGGGAGGTTGTACTCGGCGCACAGCCCCCAAGGGCTGACTTCGTGGTGCTTGAAGAAGATGGCATCGTGGACATGGGCTTGCAGATCTTCC
>JAFLRQ010000100.1 GCA_022511395.1 Agathobacter sp.
CCGTAGCCGATGCCGCCGGTGGGGGGCATGCCGACCTCGAGGGCGTTTAGGAAGTCCTCGTCGGTATGGTTCGCCTCCTCGTCGCCGGCTGCAAACGCCGCATCCTGCGCGGCAAAACGCTCTCTCTGATCGATCGGATCATTGAGCTCGGAATACGCGTTGCACATCTCCCAGGTATTGATAAAGAGCTCAAAGCGCTCCACCTTGTCCGGGTCGGAGGGTTTCTTCTTGGTCAGCGGAGAGATCGCCAGCGGATGATCCATGATAAAGGTCGGCTGAACCAGTTCCTTCTCGCAGTATTCCTCGAAAAAGAGGTTGATAATGTCTCCCTTCGTGTGGCGCTCCTCGTATTCGATATGATGCTCCTTCGCCAGTGCTTTCGCGGCCGCGTCATCCGCGACTGTGTCAAAATCGACGCCCGCATACTTTTTGATTGCGTCGTTCATGGTCAGACGCTCAAAGGGCTTTCCGAGATCAATCTCGATGCCGTTGTAGGAAATCTTCGTGCCGCCGCACACCTTCTCGGCGAGATGGCGGAACATGGACTCGGTCAGCTCCATCATGCCCTCGTAGTCCGTGTACGCCTGATAGAGCTCCATCAGCGTGAACTCCGGGTTGTGGCGCGTATCCACGCCCTCGTTGCGGAACACGCGCCCAATTTCGTAGACGCGCTCCAGTCCGCCGACAATCAGGCGCTTTAAGTATAATTCCAGAGAGATGCGGAGCTTCACATCCTCATCCAAGGCATTGTAGTGCGTGTCAAAGGGCCGTGCCGCCGCGCCGCCCGCATTGCTGACCAGCATCGGAGTCTCCACCTCCATAAAACCTCTGGCATCCAGAAAGCCGCGGATCTCCCTGATAATCTGCGAGCGCTTGACAAAGGTCTCCCGGACCTCCGGATTCATAATAAGATCCACATAGCGCTGCCGATAACGGGTGTCTGTGTCCGTGAGCCCGTGAAACTTCTCCGGCAAAATCTGCAGGCTCTTGGTGAGCATGATCATCTCCCTTGCGTGAATGGAGGTCTCCCCGGTCTTCGTCTTAAACACAAAGCCCTTCACGCCAAAGATATCGCCCACATCGGAGTGCTTGAAATCCGCGTAGGCCTCCTCGCCCAGATCGTCCCTTGTCACATAGACCTGAATACTCCCCAGCCGGTCCTGAAGGTTGCAAAAGGACGCCTTGCCCATGACGCGCTTAAACATCATGCGCCCGGCGACAGAGACTTCCTTCCCCTCCATCTCCTCAAAATGCTCCGTGATGTCCCTGCTGTGTTCCGTGACGTCATATTTTGTGATGACAAAGGGATCCTTTCCGTTTGCCTGCAATTCCTTTAACTTCTCACGGCGAACCTTGAGCAGCTGGTTGATATCCTGCTCCTGCTGCCGGGTCCCGTTATTCTGCTCTGCCATATGTCCTTCCTCTCTAGTCTGCCGTGGACCTCTGAATCTCCAACAGCTTGTAAGACAGCTCTCCGGCCGCGGTTTCCACCTTGACGGTATCGCCCACTTTCTTTCCCAGCAGCGCCCTGCCGACCGGTGACTCGTTGCTGATCTTGCCCTTTAAGCTGTTCGCCTCAGTGGAACCTACAATCTTGTACTCCAATTCCTCATTATATTCCAGATCGAGGATCTTCACTTTACATCCGATGCTGACCTTCCGAAGGTCCGCCTCCTCCTCGACAAAGACTTCCGCATTTTTCAGGATCTTCTCAATCTCCTCAATCCGAGTCTCAATGTCGCGCTGCTCATCCTTCGCCGCATCGTACTCTGCGTTCTCGGACAGGTCCCCCAGCTCGCGCGCCTCCTTGATCTTCTGTGACACTTCCTTGCGGCGGACGACCTTCAGTTCCTCGAGCTCGTCCTCCAAGGTCTTTAGTCCCTCATACGTCAGAATGTTCTTTTTTGTTTCCATTTCTCTACCCCGCTTTTTCAATTATTTCGATTCAAGCATAAAAAACCCAGTCAAAATAACTCGCATATTATATCGAATTCACTTGGAATTGTCAAGAGGCCGGCCGCTCGAAAAGCGCCCGCAGCTCATCGAGGCTCTCCACCCGGTTGACCGCATCCCGAAGCTTCGAGGCGCCGGGGAAACCTGCGGTGTACCACGCCGCATGCTTGCGGATCTCGCGGATGCCTGTGTAATCTCCCTTGTAGTCCAACAGCATCCCTGCATGGCGCAGAATCATCTCCGTAACCTCCTCCATATCCGGTCTCGGCAGATGCTCTCCCGTCTTAAAATAGTGCAGGATCTGACGAAAAATCCACGGATTCCCCTGTGCTCCCCGCCCGATCATAAAGCCGTCGCATCCGGTCTGCTCCCACATGGCAGCAACATCCTCCGCGCTCCTCAAATCCCCGTTTCCGATGACAGGGATGGATACCGCCTCCTTTACCCGGCGGATAATCTCCCAGTCCGCCTTTCCGGAATAATACTGTTCCCTCGTCCGCCCGTGAACGGTGACCGCAGCGGCTCCCGCGTCCTCCGCAATTTTTGCAAGCTCCACCGCATTCACATGGGCATCGTCAAAGCCCCGGCGAAATTTTACCGTGACCGGCTTTGCTGTGGCGTGCGCGACCTTGCGGATAATCTGTCCGGCAAGGCGCAGGTCCTTCATGAGCGCAGAGCCCTCGCCGTTGTTCACGATTTTCGGTACGGGACAGCCCATGTTGATATCGATCATATCAAACGGACGCTCCTCGAGCCGGTGCGCAATCTCCGCCATAACCTCCGGCTCCGAGCCGAACAGCTGCAGGGAAATCGGATGCTCTGCCGGATCGACAGTCAAAAGCGCCTCCGTATTGCGGTTCTTATAGAGAATGGCCTTCGCGCTGACCATCTCCATGCACACAAGCCCCGCTCCCTGCTCCCGGCACAGCAAGCGAAATGGCAGGTCTGTCACGCCTGCCATAGGTGCCAGTATCAAATTGTTGGGCAAAACGACATTCCCAATGTTCAACTGTTTGATCTGAGTTTTTTCCATATTTATTTTATTTTGCGATTCTGCTTTTTATACACAAGTTGAATGCCTTTTAATGTGAGATTCGGATCGTACACATCAATTGCGTCCGTCTCGTTTGCAATGATTCTCCCAAGTCCGCCGGTCACCACGGTTTTCACGTTTTCCAGGCCGACCTCCTCCTTCACCTTGCGGATAAGGTACTCCGTCTGCCCGATCTGGCCGTACACAAGCCCGGACTGCATGCTTGTGATGGTGTCCTTCCCGAGAATGGCCGCCGGCTTTTTGATCTCAATCTCCGGCAGCTTTGCCGCGTCCTCCCAGAGCGCCCGCGCGGAGATGCGGATGCCCGGCGCGGTAATCCCGCCCAGAAAAGAACCGCCCTCATCGACAAAATCATAGGTAGTGGCGGTGCCAAAGTCAATGACCAGCACCGGACCGCCATAGATCTCGTAAGCGCCCACCGCATCCACAATACGGTCCGCTCCGATCTGCTGCGGGTTCGGCGTCACAATGCGGATGCCGGTCTTGATGCCCGCCTCCACAATTATCGGCGTAATGTGGAAATATTTGACCAGCGCGCCCTCCAGAGAGTGCATGATATTCGGCACTACCGAGCAGATGATCGCGTCGTCGATATCCGCCGTCTGAATATTGTTCTGCTCCAGCAGATTGCCCAGAATCATCCCGTACTCGTCGGATGTCCGGGGCATTTTCGTGGTCAGGCGGAAGGTCGCCACAAGCGCGTCCCCGTCAAACACCCCACAGGTGATATTCGTATTTCCGGCATCAATTGTCAGTAACATGATTCCTCCCCGCTCAGTCCCTCCCGCAGAAAAAAGATGCGGTAGTAGGTTTCCAGAGCTTCCATGAGCTCCCTCTTTTCGCTCTGGTATTGCTTGATTTTTAACACGCTGCCAATTTCGTCGTAGAAAAAGTCCGTATCGTCACAGCTCGTCCGATACTGAAGCGAACCATCCTCGTCAAAGTACAGCTCCAGTATGCCGCCCACATCCTCGGTGTAGAGGACGCACATGACCTTCAGCTCCTCCTTGACGGACTCCGGCAGTCCTTCAAACTCCTCGCCAAGATAAAATTGTTTCCGGTATGCGTTTGACACGCACAGAGTCACACAGTCAGACATATCCGTATATTCCTCTCACCGAGACCTCGCCGGAGGATACCAGCTTTCGGGACTCCCAGGTGTCCACAATCAGCTCGCCCCTCCTGGTGATGCCCATTGCCTTTCCCTCAAAGGACTCCTTCGGATCCAAAACCTTGACCCCCGCATGCAGATTCACCAGCATGGCGTTGTACTCCTTCTGCAGGGCCACAAGATCCTCGGTCTCCAAAAACAGCCCGTAATAGGTCTCAAAATGTTCCAAAATCTTTTCTATGATATCCGCCCGGCGAAAGCTTTTGCCGCACTCCGTCCACAGCGAGCCCGCCATGTGGGCAATCTCCTCGGGAAAGCTCTCGTTGTGCACATTGATCCCGATGCCGATCACGATATGGTTTATGTAGTCAAACTGCGCGCTCATCTCCGTCAGGATTCCGCACACCTTTTTCCCGTGTATGACAATATCATTCGGCCACTTGATCTGCGCCGGCTCGCCGGTGACCTCCGTAATTGCCCGCGCCACGGCGAGCGCCGCGACCAATGTCAGCATCGAGGCGTTGTTCGGATTGATTTCCGGCTTTAAGAGCAATGTCATAAAAATGCCTGCCCCTGCGGGCGATTCCCAGCCGCGGCCCCTGCGGCCCTTCCCGGCCGTCTGCCGCTCCGCCACAACCAGTGTGCCGCCGGGATGTCCCGCCTCAGCCAGCTCCTTCGCCTTGATATTCGTGGAATCCAGGCAGTCAAAGTAGTGTATCTCACACCCCGCCCATTCGGTTTCCCTCAAGCTCTCGAGCTCCGGCGCATTCACCACATCCGGCGCATATTTTAAGCGATAGCCCTTATTCTGGGCGGCATCGAACCGGTATCCCGCCTCTTTCAGCTGATTGATCGTCTTCCAGACTGCCGTCCGGGACACTCCGAGCTTATTGCACAGCTCCTGGCCGGAGAGATAAGTCCCCGACTCCCGAAGCATCCTGAGAATTTCTGCTTTCATCTTTCACCACCGTCCCCGGACACATTAGTCGGACAACGTCGCCTTCATAATTGCCTTGATGGAGTGCATCCGGTTTTCCGCCTCATCAAACACCACTGAGCGCGGCCCCTCGAATACTTCATCCGTCACCTCCAGCTCGGACAGGCCAAACTTCTCATATACCTGCCGCCCGATCTCTGTCTTTAAATCGTGGAACGCGGGCAGGCAGTGCATGAAGATTGCATCTTTCTTTGCATGCTCAAACACGGCGGCATTCACCTGATAGGGCTTCAGCGCATGGATGCGCTCCGCCCACACTTCATCCGGCTCGCCCATGGACACCCAAACGTCCGTGTAAATCACATCGGCGTCCTTTGCCGCCTCCGCGACGCTGTCAGTCAGCGTGATGGTCGCGCCTGTCATCTTCGCGATATCCACGCAGTAATCCTCCAGCTTTTTCTCCGGGAAAAAGTCTGGGTTCGTGCAGGCCACAAAGTGCATGCCAAGCTTCGCGCAGGTCACCATCAGAGAGTTGCCCATATTGTAGCGGGCGTCTCCCATGTACACGAGCTTCACATCCTTTAAGCGTCCCAGATGCTCCCGCACGGTCAGCATGTCCGCGATCATCTGCGTCGGGTGAAACTCGTTCGTCAGCCCATTCCACACCGGAACTCCGGCGTATTTCGCCAGCTCCTCCACGATCTCCTGCCCATAGCCGCGATACTCAATCCCGTCAAACATCCTGCCGAGCACACGCGCGGTGTCCGCAATGCTCTCCTTCTTTCCAATCTGGGAGCTGGAAGGATCCAGATACGTCACCTGCATTCCGAGATCGTGTGCCGCCACCTCAAACGAACAGCGCGTCCGGGTGCTGGTCTTCTCAAAAATCAGCGCAATGTTTTTGCCTGTCAGGCTGTTGTGCGCCTCTCCCTTATGCTTTTTCTCCTTGAGCTCCGCTGACAAATCAATCAGATACCGAATCTCCTCCGGAGTATAGTCCATCAATTTTAAAAAGCTGCGTCCTTTCAATGTCATGCCCCGCACCTCCTCTGAAGTTTTTATACGGATACCAACGGATTCCTAAGCAAGTCTGAGCTTGTGACCCTGGTATCATGCATTTTACTACTTTTTTTTCAATATTACAATAGGGACCCCGAAGGGTCCCCGAAAAATTTAGGATTAAGGATTAGAACCGTTTGTAGAACACCACCGGTCCGATCACCACTCCGTCATGGCCGCTGGACGCGAGCCTGAAGTACAGCGCTCCGTCTGTCGGATCGTTTCCTGCCAGAGCCGCCCTCGCCGCCTCGCGCGCCGATGCGCTCGGCCCAATCTTTAAGCGCTGCGCCAGCCTTCCGCTGGATGCCGGCCCAAACTGGCCTCTCTGGTAAATCACATCGTGGATGTTGTTGGGGTAGTTGCCGTTTCGCACCCGATTCACCACCACGGCTCCCACGGCGGTCATGCATTTCACTCCGCAGTTTCCGGTCTCACACTCGACCAGCGCCGCAAGGAGCGTCTCCTCATCGATATCCGCCGCCAGCGCTTCGCCCTGTACCATACCGGAGCTTGCGGTCTGTC
>JAFLRQ010000101.1 GCA_022511395.1 Agathobacter sp.
ATTTCGCGCGCAGGGCGAATGATTCTCGTGAATGCCGTTATTGGAAAGGCGGATATGCAGGTTTACAATTTTCTCATGGCGGAAAGGAGATGATTGTGAAATGAACATGGTGAAAGAGAAGAAGTACCACCTAATCAGCAATATGTTTTATGTTTATAAGGGAGTTGCAGAACATAAGCCATACTTGATAGGACTGCTTCTGTTATCCGCTTTTTGTACCGCCGGAAGCAAGTTTATATGGCTGTTTCTCGGCAAATATATGATTGAATATATCAGCAGCGGAATGGCAGTTCGTGAGCTTATCAAACTGGTAATCCTGCTTGCGTTCTCCAATATCATATGTATGCTGGGGCAAAACGCGGTGAATTATTGGAAAGAGCCTGCGGCGTTTTATGTGCGGCCAATGTTTATGTTAAAACGCAACCTGAAGAATCTTGGGATGTTTTATGAAAATCTGGAAATGAGAGAGGTATTGGATGCGGTAGAGAAATCAAAGAATGCTACAAGAAATATAGATGTTGGCATAGAGGGAATCATTCGATATACCTTAGATTTGTGTCCAAGCGTATTTACCTGTATCGTTGCCGTTGTGATTTTATGTAAAATAAGTGTCTCCACGGCATTCGTGGTGATTGGATTTGGAATATTGGCCTATTTCTCTATTGATAAGGCTGCAAAACGGGAAAAGCTTTTGACAAATGACAGCGTGGCTTTTGAAAAAAGAAAACTCGATTATTTCAAAAGGATCAGCAGCGATTTTGCCTACGGAAAAGATATCAGGCTATATCAGGCCGCAGATCAGTTGATTGATACACAGGAAAAATTGCAGCTCGGTTTACATGAGAACGTGTGCAAAGCCAGAATGCAATGGCTGAAAAGCGGGATATGTACAAATACTCTGGACCTGCTCAGAGAGGGAATCATGTATTTTGGCTTAGTCTTTTTTATCCTCAACAAGCGATTGGGAATCGGGGATTTCATGTTATATGTCGGCTGTGTTCACAATCTGGCAGAGACATTTCAGAATCTAATGAGGACATTTACAAGATTAAAAAAATGCAGTGCAGAGGTAAATGATTATCGGTCGCTGAACGAATTTTGCGATGAGCAGCAGGAAGACGGCAAAACCATGGAAGCATGCAGTGAATATGTATTTTGCTTTGACCATGTGTCATTTCAGTACCCGGGAACGGACATTTATGCAGTGGAGGATTTGAGCCTTACGATTTCCTGGAAAGAGAAATTGGCAATTGTAGGACTGAATGGAGCGGGAAAGACTACCTTTGTCAAATTGCTGCTGAAATTATATAAGCCAACCAGCGGGAAAATTTACTTGAACGGAACAGACATACAGACAATAGATACAAAAACGTATTATGAACTGTTTGCGCCTGTCTTTCAGGATATGGAGTGCTATGCCTTTTCACTCGCTGAAAATGTGTCTATGCGGACGGAGGAAAAAACGGATAAATCATTGGCGGAAGCGTGTCTGAGGCGTTCCGGGCTGGGAGAAAAAATAGATATATTGCCAAAGGGAGTAGATACCCCTATGTTAAAAATACTTCATGATGACGGCATTATTTTATCGGGCGGAGAGCTGCAGAAAATGGCATTGGCAAGAGCGCTCTATAAGAATGCTCCGGTGGTGATTCTGGATGAGCCGACGGCTGCGCTGGACGCTATGGCAGAGAGCAGGATGTATGAGCAGTTTGACGCGTTAGTCAATGGCAAAAGCGCGGTCTATATTTCGCACCGGCTTGCAAGCACCAGATTTTGTGATCACATTGCCATGTTTGATCATGGACATATGGTGGAATATGGGACGCACGACGAGCTTATGGAAGAAAAGGGAAAATATGCCCAAATGTATGAAATGCAGTCGCGTTATTATAGGGAGGACAGTGTAAATGAAGTCATTGTTTGCTAGTATACGCAAAAGTTATCGGACTTGCCGCTACTTTTACAAATTGGCTGCAAAAGAAAAAAGGGGATATCTCTTTGTTATTATTTTAAGTATATTGATATCGTCCATTGCCCCATTTATCAATATTCTTGTGCCGAAATATGTGATTGATGAGTTAATGGGAGAGCAGAACAGACAAATGATTTTTGTGTATGTGCTCACGATTGCAGCGGGAAATTTCCTTGCGGCAGTCATAACCCGTATCTTACAGGAAATACGGGCTGTGCAGGAGGATATGCTGTCAAGAAGGTTTGACTTATCCATGTCGGAAAAAGCCATGAAAATGAAGTTTGCATACACCGAGACGGAAAGCGCACTTTCTGCAAGACAGAGGGCCGAGACCGGAATGTCATGGTATTCCGGCGGAATAAAGGGAATGTCAGATTGCGTGGTAAAGATCGGAACAAGCTTTGGCGTGTTTTTTGGCGTGGTCTATATTGTTGTCAGGATATCACCGCTGCTGCTTTTGATGTCCGTGTTCGTGGTATCGGTTAACTCCTTCTGCACCTCGAAGATCAATCAGGCATCACAGGAGGTATTTGAAAAGACACCGGCAATTAACAAATTTTATTCCTATATCTACACAAGGATTACGGGCAGGGCATATGCAAAAGAACTGCGTTTATATCATGGCGGTGATCTGGTTGAGAAAAAGTCAATCGAAAACGCGGATGAACTAAATAAAATGGACAATGAGTGCGCAAGAAAGCAATTTACATGGGGAATCCCGGGAAGTGTAATGTCGGCACTCGGTTATGGTGTCTCCTACTGCTATTTGGGAATTATGGCACTTAGGGGAACCATCAGTGTCTCAGAGTTTGTCATGTGCATCACCGCAATTGAGACCTTCACCAACGAATGCCTTTTAGCCATAATAACAAATACCCAGCAGCTCATCATGAAGAGCAATTTTATGAATGCATTTATGGAATATATGAGCCTGGAGGATGAGTCACACACAGGGACGCAGGAGCTGGATATCGCGCATTTTGACGGGATATCCTTTGAGCATGTATCCTTTCGTTATCCCGGTTCGGATCAGTATATACTAAAGGATATCAACCTGAAAATAAAGAGAGGGGAGAGAATTTCGATTGTAGGCTTAAATGGGGCCGGAAAATCCACACTGGTAAAGCTTATCTGCAGATTATATGAAGTGACAGAGGGCACCATAAAAATATGCGGGAAAAATATCAATGAGTATTCCTATGAGAAATACATAAAACTATTGTCGGTTGTGTTTCAGGATTTCAAGCTGTTTGGATATAGTTTGGACGAAAATATACGGTTAGGCAGCAGAGATTCAAAGCTTGAGAGCTTAGACGCCGTATATGAGATCAGCGGCATTGGTGATTGGGTAGAAGGGCTGCGGGACAAGGGAGAGACGCTGGTGTGCAAGGACTTTGATGAAAATGGTGTGGAGCTCTCTGGCGGTCAGGCTCAGAAGGTTGCAATCGCAAGAGCCGTGTATCGGGACGCGCCGATTGTCATTTTGGACGAACCCACTGCAGCCTTGGACCCGGTTGCGGAATATGAGGTTTATAACAGGTTTAACGATTTGATCAGAAACAAAACAGCCATATATATATCGCATCGGCTTTCCTCCTGTAGGTTTTGCGACAAAATCATCGTTATCAGCGACAGGACGATTAAGGAAATCGGAACCCACGAGGAGCTGCTGAACCTGCAGGGAATATACGCGGAGATGTTTCAGACGCAGGCCCAGTGGTATGTAGAGGGATAGCCGCCGGCCAGTCCGGGCATGTCATCCGGCCAGCCGACGGCTGCTGCGAAAACCTTTTATTTGACGGCCGCAGTCAAGTGATCGTTGTCCACGCCGATCTCAATCACATCTCCGGCGCCGACATTGTCAGAGAGGATCAGCTTCGCGGACAGAGTCTCCACATGCTTCTGCAGGAAACGCTTGAGCGGGCGTGCCCCGTACACCGGGTCATAGCCATGCTCGGACACATAGCTCTCCGCCTCCGGCGTGAGTACAACCGAAATTTCGCGGTCGATGAGCCTGCGGTTCAAGTCCTGCATCAAAAGCTTGATAATGCCGCCAATATTGTCCCTTGTAAGGGGCTTGAACATGACAATCTCGTCCAGCCGGTTCAAAAATTCCGGCCGGAAATGTCCCCGCACCTCCTCCATCACCAGGGCCTCCGCCTGTGCGCTGATGCAGCCGTCATCTGCGATGCCCTCCAGCAGCTCCGCGGAACCGAGGTTGCTGGTCATGATGATAATCGTGTTTTTGAAATCCACCGTGCGTCCCTGTGAATCCGTGATGCGCCCGTCATCCAGTACCTGGAGCAGGACATTGAACACGTCCGGATGTGCCTTTTCCACCTCGTCAAACAGTACCACCGAGTAGGGCTTGCGGCGCACCGCTTCCGTGAGCTGTCCGCCCTCGTCGTAGCCTACATATCCGGGAGGAGCTCCAATCAGACGGGAGACCGAGTACTTCTCCATGTACTCGCTCATGTCGAGGCGCACCATATTGCCCTCATCGTCAAAGAGGCTCTGTGCCAACGCCTTCGCCAGCTCTGTCTTACCCACGCCGGTAGGTCCTAAGAACAGGAAGGAGCCTATGGGCTTGCTGGGGTCTTTGATTCCGGCCTTGGAGCGGATAATCGCCTCTGTCACCTTGGTTACGCCGTCATCCTGCCCAATCACCCGCTTGTGCAGTTCCTCGTCCAGATGCAGCGTCTTGTTGCGCTCACTCTCCGTCAGCTTGGCGACCGGAATTCCGGTCCAGCGAGAGATGATCCTTGCAATTTCCTCCTCGCTGACATTCTCCCGAACCAGGGAGAGATCCCGGTTCTTTAGCTTTTCTTCCTCCTCCTCAAGCTGCTTCTCCATCTGCGGCAGCACGCCGTACTGCAGCTCGGCCGCCTTATCCAGATCATAATTCTGCTGTGCCTGCTGCATTTCATTTCGCGTGCGCTCAATGCTCTCACGGAGCTTGCTCACGCGCTCCACTGCCTCCTTCTCGCTGCTCCACTGTGCCTTGCGGTTGTTCAGCTCGTCGCGCAGCTCCGCCAGCTCCTTCTGCAGGTTTTCCAGACGCTCATGGCTTAAACGGTCGGTCTCTTTCTTTAAGGCGGTCTCCTCAATCTCCATCTGCATGACTTTGCGGTTTAGTTCGTCGAGCTCCGTCGGCATAGAGTCCAGCTCTGTCTTGATCAGCGCGCACGCCTCGTCCACAAGGTCGATCGCCTTGTCCGGCAGGAAGCGGTCGGAAATATAGCGGTTGGAGAGGACTGCCGCCGTGACAAGGGCTGCGTCCGTAATCTTTACGCCGTGATAGACTTCATAGCGCTCCTTTAATCCCCGCAGAATGGAGATGGTGTCCTCCACCGTCGGCTCATCCACCATCACCGGCTGGAAACGCCGCTCCAAAGCGGCATCCTTCTCGATGTACTCCCGGTACTCGTCGAGCGTGGTCGCCCCGACGCAGTGCAGCTCGCCCCGCGCAAGCATCGGTTTTAGGAGCTGTCCGGCATCCATCGCGCCGTCCGTTTTGCCGGCGCCGACAATGGTGTGCAGCTCGTCGATGAAGAGAATAATCTGCCCCTGCGAGCTTTTCACCTCGTCAAGCACTGCCTTCAAACGCTCCTCAAATTCGCCGCGGTACTTTGCTCCCGCCACCAGCGAGCCCATATCCAGAGCAAACAGCTTCTTGTCCTTGAGTCCCTCCGGCACATCGCCCCGGACGATCCGCTGCGCGAGCCCTTCCACAACAGCAGTTTTGCCCACACCGGGCTCGCCAATCAGCACTGGGTTATTCTTCGTCTTTCTTGACAAAATGCGAATTACATTCCGGATCTCTGCATCCCTGCCGATCACCGGGTCCAGCTTCTGCTGACGCGCCCGCTCCACCATGTCATAGCCGTACTTTTCCAGTGTGTCATAGGTTGCTTCCGGATTGTCGCTCGTCACACGCTGGCTGCCGCGCACCGTGGAGAGAGCCTGCAGAAACCGTTCTCTGGTCAGCCCGTACTCGCTGATGAGTTCCTTCATCGCTTTGTTTGGGTACTGCAGGAGACAAAGGAAAATATGCTCCACCGAGACATACTCGTCCCCCATGTTTTTGGCTTCATCCTCCGCATGTATGAGAACCTGGTTTAAGTCTTTTCCTACCCTCAGATCGCCGCCCGACACCTTCACGCGGGCATTCAGCTTGCGCATCGCATTTTCGGTAAAGTGTTCCAGATTGATCTCCATTTTCTCGATCAGTCTGGGAATCAGCCCATCCTCCTGCGTAAGTAGCGCCACCAGGAGATGCTCCTGCTCCAATTCCTGATTGCCGTAGTCGTAGGCCAGCTTTTCACAGCGGTTCACCGCCTCGATGGACTTCTGTGTAAATTTCTGAATATTCATAGAATCACCTCCTAAATGAATGATAAGAATTTTTCTTTTTCATTGTTATACTACAAATTGTTAGCACTGTCAATAGGTGAGTGCTAATTATTTGAAAACATTTTTTGACATGCGAAAAAACAGCTGACAATAAACAGATTGTCAGCTGTTTTGTGTACTTATTCTCTTTC
>JAFLRQ010000102.1 GCA_022511395.1 Agathobacter sp.
TGCGATGCGGAAGAAGGGACTTGAACCCTCACGATGTAAGCATCACTAGATCCTTAGTCTAGCCTGTCTGCCAATTCCAGCACTTCCGCATGTCGTTCAACGACTCGATTATTTTAACAAACCAGAGGGCAGTTGTCAATACCCCAAAAATAAATCTTTTGCTAATTTTCTATTGACAAGGGGATTATGTTTTGCTAAAATAGCTTTTGTTCGCAGGAGTGGCGGAATTGGCAGACGCGCAGGCTTCAGGTGCCTGTGGTAGCAATATCGTGTGGGTTCAAGTCCCATCTCCTGCATAGAGATTGTCGCAGTTGAACATCGGCTCAGCTGCGACAATTTTGTATGCGCACGCCCGCATGAGGAATATCGTCGCCTGCAGCGACATGCGGGCGAGCAGGGAAGAAATCTCCCCTGCTCGATTAAGGAAAACTGGGAGATGCTGCGATGAGGGACGCGCTGCAAACGGAAAAATTATTTTTGCGTCGGGGAACGTTTATGGTCTGCAATGTGAGCCTGCGGGTTGAAATGGGGCAGATGCTGGCGGTTGGAGGCAAGGGCAGGGCAGGAAAGAGTACCCTGATCCGCGGGATCGGAGGGGCGCTTGACCCGGAGGCCGGCAGAATCACTTACTGGGGAAAGGAACTGTGCGAGGATGAGGCGCGGATTCGCCGACAGATGTCGGTGGTGTATGACGCGCCGAATTTTAACACGGAGTTCAAGGCGGACCGTCTGGCGCGTGAGCTGGCGAAGCATGAGCCTTTTTTTGACCGGGAGGCCTTTTTATCTTATATGGAACAGATGGAGCTTGACATCGGAATGCGGGTGAAAATGTACGCGCCGGATATGCAGAAAAAATTGATGCTGATTCTGGCGGTGTGCCGCGGGCCGCAGCTCCTTGTGATTGATGAGCCGACGCGGGGCGCGGATGCGGACTCGAAAAAACGGATGTGGGACCTCATTGAGGATTACCGAAAGCGATCCGGCGCGGCCGTGGTGTACACGGCGCACCACGAAGAAGAAATTCTTCGGGCCGACCGTGCCATATATTTAAAAAGCGGGGCGGTTGTGCAGAAGGAGGACTGGAGATGAAGGTGTTTTACCGGCTGTCCAGCAATGCGCCGAGCAAGCCGTTTCGACTGATTGCATCTACAGTGCTCGCGTTTACTGTGATGGTGTTTATCAACGGATTTATCGGAAGTATGGGGGGATTCCCCGCTTTTATTGCCTTTCTTACCGTATTTTATCTGCTCCGGTCTGTGACGGGCACGGGAAACCGGATCATGCATCATCTGGCGATGACAAGCAGGAGGGAGCTGGCCGTCCTGTTTTTCGATTACAGTGCGGGCTATCTTTTGCTGTGGCTGCTGATTCGGCAGGTACTTCTGTTTTCACGTGTGAACGGCTGGGGGCATATCAACGGGGCCTCGGCGCTTGAGTATGTCCAGAAGCTTTTGAGCACTCCCATGTTGGAAAAGTGGGCGTACTTTTTTGTGGGAATTTACATGTTTGCGTTTGTGCTTTCCCTGTTTCCGCTTGTGGTTATCCGCAGGCCGGGCTCGTGGGCAGTGTACGCGCTGCTGGACGGAGCTGTTTTTTCGCTTCTCTGCGCGATTCTTGGCGGGCTATGCAGGCTCTACATCGGAGAAAAGCCGCTTGGACGCAGCAGATGTCTGATTGATTACCTTTTGCTGTGCGGGGGACTTGACGGATGGAAGCGGATTTTGTGCATGGCGGGGATCCTTGTATTTACGCTTGCCGTGGGAGTGTTCGCCTTTTTGTTTGCCGCTCACGTGTACGGTCCAAAGCGCGGCAGGTTGGATGTGGACACCTCAGCTTGGAAACCGGGAGTATCGGAAAGGACGTCTGCGGATATTCGGGTGCGCTGCCGGAATGTTGCGCTCGCGTCGATTGGAGTGGCGCTGTTTGGCGGGATTATGGCGGTCGTTTTGTTTGGACCGCAGGACGAGGCGCGCAGGTACGAGAAGGTGGCGGAATATCTCACGAAAGACGATGTGCTGGGACCGATGGTGTACGGCGGACAGATTTACATCCCCACCGGCGGAGACCTCATGCTGCATGAGATTGGAGCGCCGCAGGGATATCTGGCCCACCGCGATGAGGTTTGCGACAGCCTTTTCTACGAGCTGACCGTGGCGAATGTATTGTACACGGCGCCGGAAGCCTCCGACAGGCATGTAGAGGTGCATGGGGCGGTCGTGGGGCGCTTTGATCCTGCAGGGGAGATCGAGAGGCAGGAGGCGTGGAGAGAAAATTCTGTATTTCTGCTCTGGGATGAGGACTGGGTGCGGGAGTCTGTGTACTCGCATGAACCCACCGGTTATCTGGTCTGCGAGCCGGAATTTGTGGAGGGACTAGAGCTGCGATTCGGGCAGGTGGTTTACCGGGCAGAGGATTTCGAGGATTACGACGCGTATTTTTCCCTGTACGGGTATGAGGATATCGAGCATGCCATGGTGGAGGAGCTCACGCCGGGAAACTGGGTTGGCTGCATTCTTGTGAAGGACAATAAATTTTATTACGGGAGTCGTGAAAATCCGATTGAAGGCGTGCTGCTGCAGGAACTTTTAGATATTCTTGGCGGATATAGAAAATAAAAAAAGGAAAGTGGAGATGTTTGCGGAATTATTATATTAGAGGACTGTGAATGCGTGGGAAAATTGTTGAGAACAGTCAGTGGACAGGGTGATGCCTATGATGATTCGGGAGCAGATTGAGGCGATGGAGCGGGAAAATTTAAGTCCCTATGCCTGCCTGAGCGTTAATTCAAGGGGGAGGGACCGGGAGGAGCCGCAGTGCGACATCCGGCCGGTCTTTCAGCGAGATCGGGACCGCATTTTACATAGCAAGTCGTTTCGCAGATTGAAAAACAAGACACAGGTATTTTTGACGCCGATGGGCGACCATTACCGGACGCGGATGTCCCATACGCTGGAGGTGTCCCAGAATGCGAGGACGATTGCCAAGGCACTCCGGCTGAACGAGGATCTTGTGGAGGCGATTGCGCTTGGGCATGATCTTGGGCATACGCCCTTTGGGCATGCCGGTGAGCTGGTTCTGGACAGGATTTATCCGGGCGGCTTCCGCCACAATGAGCAGAGTGTGCGCATTGTGGAGAAGCTGGAGAAAAACGGAGAGGGCTTAAATCTCACGTGGGAGGTGCGGGACGGAATTTTAAACCATCAGACGAAGACGGTTCCCGCCACCTTAGAGGGCAAGATTGTGCGCCTCTCGGACAAGATTGCGTATGTGAATTCGGATATTGACGATGCGATCCGGGCACAGATCATGCGGGAGGAGGATATCCCCATCGAGCTGAGAAAGACCCTCGGATATGACACGCGGACGCGGCTGAATCATCTGATTCACGACATTGTCATCCATAGCATGGAAAAGGATGACATTATCATGTCGGATGAGACGGCAGAGGCATTAAAGGAGCTTCGACTGTTCATGTTTGAGCATGTCTATAAGAATCCGGTGGCCAAGGGCGAAGAGGTGAAGGCGAAGGTCATGCTGGAGCAGATGTACTATTTTTATATGGACCACGTTGAGCTGCTGCCGGGCAAGCTGCTGGCAATGCTTGACGAGGGAGAAGAGAAAGGGCGCATTGTCTGCGATTATATCTCCGGGATGACGGATCAGTACGCCATCACGAAATTCAAAGAGAATTTTATACCGGAGGCATGGTCCGTGGACGGATTTTGATACGGTCCGCACATAGGAAGAAAGGAGGCAGAGTATGCCCCGCTACGGAGATGATCTGGTGGAAGAGGTCCGCACCCGCAATGATATTGTGGACGTCATCGGCTCCTATGTCCAGCTTCAGAAGAAAGGCAGCAGCTACTTTGGGCTGTGTCCTTTTCATAATGAAAAAAGCCCGTCCTTTTCCGTGACGCCGTCCAAGCAGATGTATTACTGCTTCGGCTGCGGCGCAGGGGGAAATGTGTTCACGTTCGTCATGCAGTATGAAAACCTCACCTTTGGCGAGGCAATGCAGACGCTGGCACAGCGCGTGGGGATGGATCTGCCGGAGCAGGAGTTAAGCGACGCCCAGAGGCAGGAGGCGGACAAGCGTGCCCGCCTTTTGGAGGTCAACAAAGAGGCTGCCAAATATTTTTATAGCCTTTTAAGAAGTGAGAGGGGGGCACATGCCCTGAGATACTTTGAGAGCCGCGGACTCTCCGAGGAGACCATGCGGCGATTCGGGCTCGGCTGCTCCGGACAGTACAGTGACGGCCTCTACCGTTATCTGAGAGGAAAGGGCTATACGGACGAGCTTTTGAAGGAGTCCGGCCTTGTTGCAATTGACGAGGTCAGAGGCGGACATGACAGGTTCTGGAACCGCGCGATGTTTCCGATCATGGATGTGCGCAGCCGGGTCATCGGCTTCGGCGGACGCGTGATGGGAGAGGGGGAGCCAAAATACCTGAATTCCCCGGAGACGAAAATATTTGACAAGAGCCGTAACCTGTACGGGCTTCATATTGCAAAGAACACAAAGAGGAATCAGATCCTGCTCTGTGAGGGATATGTGGATGTGATCTCGCTGCATCAGGCAGGCTTTGACAATGCGGTTGCGTCCCTGGGCACGGCTTTGACGAGCGGGCACGCCAACCTTCTAAAGCGCTACACAAAGGAGGTCTATCTGACCTATGACAGCGACGGCGCCGGTGTGCGCGCGGCGCTGCGGGCGATTCCGATCTTAAAGGAGGTCGGACTTCTGACAAAAGTCATTAACATGCAGCCCTATAAGGATCCGGACGAATTCATAAAGGCGCTGGGCGCCGAAGAGTACCAGAGGCGGATTGACGCGGCGGAAAACAGCTTTCTGTTTGAGATCCGGATTCTGGAAGAACAGTATGACATGAACGATCCGGAGTCCAAGACTGCGTTTTATAATGAGATTGCCGCAAGGCTTTTAAATTTTTCGGAGGAGCTGGAGCGGAACAATTACATTGAGGCGGTGGCCGGACGGTACCGGATCGGCTTCGACAATCTCAGAAAGCTGGTAAACCAGCAGGCGAACCGGGGAGGGATTGTACGCGAGGCGCCGAAAAAGACCGGAATTCATGAGAACAAGAAAAAAGAGGACGGAATGAAGAAGTCCCAGAAGCTTCTTCTGACCTGGCTGGTCGAGGACAACCGGCTTTTTGAGGCGGTCCGCGGGCTGGTCACGGCGGAGGACTTTCCGGAGGAGCCGCTCTCAAGGGTGGCGCGCGAGGTCTTTGAGCAGTACGAGGGCGAGGGCAGCGTGAATCCGGCCCGGATTGTGAGCCTGTTCCCGGGGGAGGAGGAGCAGAGGGAGGTCGCAGGACTCTTCAACGCCAAAATTCACGAGGTCGAGACAAAAAGCGACATGGAGAAGGCGTTTCGGGAAACGGTTCTCCGTGTCAAGGAAAACAGTATTAACGAGCGGATGCAGCGTACAGATCCGACGGACCTTACGTCGCTGATGCAGGTGGTAGAGGCAAAGAAGGCGTTGGAAAAGCTGGAAAAATTGCATATTTCCATCGAATGAGGACAAAATTAACCGTGAGAGGACAAATCTATGGCAAAGAAAAAGGAACAAATTGCAGAGACAGTCGAAACAACAGAGAACGATGATATGAGAGAAAAGTTTCAGGAGAAAATGAAAGAACTTTTGGAACTTGGCAAGAAAAAGCGCAATATCATGGAGTATCAGGAAATCAATGACTTTTTCAGGGATATGAATCTCGATGCGGAGCACATGGAGGAAGTTTTTGATATTCTGGAAAAGAATAACGTGGATGTCCTCAGAATCAGCGATGGAGATGACGATGACATTATTCTCGACACGGATGACGATGTGGAGCTTGAGTCTCTTGATCTGACCGTTCCGGACGGTGTCAGCGTGGAGGATCCGGTCCGCATGTATTTGAAGGAGATCGGAAAGGTTCCTCTGCTCTCGGCGGAGGAGGAGATTGAGCTGGCGAAAAAGATGGAGATCGGGTGTATGATTTCCGAGAAGATCCAGCTCCTTAAAAAGCGCGTGGATGAGGCGGAGGACGAAGCGGAGAAAGAGGAAATCCGCCAGGAGATCCGCGAGCTGCACAAGGCGGTGGAGGAGGGATCTGAAGCCAAGAAACGCCTTGCAGAGGCCAATCTGCGTCTGGTTGTCAGCATCGCGAAGCGCTATGTGGGGCGCGGCATGCTGTTCCTGGATTTGATCCAGGAGGGAAACCTCGGACTGATCAAAGCGGTGGAGAAGTTTGATTACCGCAAGGGCTACAAGTTTTCCACCTATGCGACATGGTGGATCCGGCAGGCAATCACAAGGGCGATTGCAGACCAGGCACGGACAATTCGAATTCCGGTACACATGGTGGAGACCATCAACAAGCTGATCCGCGTCAGCAGGCAGCTCCTGCAGGAGCTGGGGCGTGAGCCTACCCCGGAGGAGATTGC
>JAFLRQ010000103.1:0-4354 GCA_022511395.1 Agathobacter sp.
CGATCACAATCCAGTCCGGCAATGCCGATGCTCTGACCGACCGGATTCAGGAAATGTACCCATCGGTCATCGTCAGCAATCTAGCGGAGCAGGCACGGGGAGAGCGCGCCATGCTGATTGTGATAAGCATTTTCCTCTACGGATTTATCACAGTGATCACACTGATCGGAGTCACAAACATCTTTAACACCATCACCTCCAACATGGAGCTGCGCCGGCGGGAATTTGCCATGTTAAAGAGCGTCGGCATGACAACAGGGGAGTTTAACCGTATGATTCGCTTGGAAACTCTCTTTTACAGTGTCAAGGCATTCCTCTACGGCATTGCAATGAGCCTGGTTGGGACGGTTTTGCTCTGCCGCGCCTTTTCTCTCAAGCTGGAGACAGGGATGTATCTGCCGATCGTTCCGACGATCATCTCCGGAGTGTTTGTGTTCCTCTTTGTGTTTGCAATCATGAAATACAGCATGGGCAAAATCAACCGACAAAATATCATTGAGACGATACGCAGTGAAAACGTATAGAAAGAAAAAGGAGACAAATATGGAAATTTTAAGGGTGGAAAATCTGAGCAAAATGTATGGTGTGGGAAACAATACGGTCATTGCGCTGGACAATGTTTCTTTTTCCGTGGAACAGGGCGAGTTTTTGGCGATTGTGGGCGCATCCGGCAGCGGCAAATCCACGTTGCTGCACCTGATCGGAGGAGTGGACCGCCCCTCCGGCGGCAAGGTCTTTATCGAGGGGAAGGACATTTACTCCTACACAGATGACGAGCTGGCAATTTTTCGCAGAAGACAGGTGGGGTTGATCTATCAATTTTACAATCTGATTCCGATATTAAATGTGGAGGAGAATATCACGCTGCCTCTCGATCTGGACAATCGGAGGACCGATCCGAAGGTTCTGGAGGAGCTTCTCTCTCTTCTGGGGCTTACGCAGCGCAGAAAGCATCTGCCCAACCAGCTCTCCGGCGGCCAGCAGCAGCGAACCTCCATCGGGCGCGCCATGATCACGAACCCTGCCATCATCCTTGCGGATGAACCTACGGGAAATCTGGACTCCAAGTCCAGCGATGAGATTGTCGCCCTCCTCAAAAAATCCAACCGCGATTACAGGCAGACCATCATCATGATCACCCACAACCCGGAGATCGCCAAGACCGCCGACCGGATTATAAGAATCGAGGACGGAAAAATTACAGGGGAAATATAAATGCACATTTTATTAGTGGAAGACAATCTTGCAATTGCTAAAGGACTCTGTTATGCTTTAAAGCAGAATGGCTATGCGCCAGAGAGTGCCGCGACAATCTCCGAGGGCAGAGAGCAGATGACCCGACAGACATTTGATCTGATTATCCTGGATGTCTCACTGCCGGACGGAGACGGGTTTATATTCTATCAGGATTTTATTTGCCAACAGAATATTCCGACCATTTTTCTCACGGCGAGAGATGAGGAGGACGATGTCATCCGCGGGCTGAAGCTGGGCGCAGAAGAGTACATTACCAAGCCCTTCTCCACGCGGGAGCTCCTCGTGCGCATCGAGCGCATTCTTAAGAAGAGACAGGAAAACACCCTTGTCACGGTATCGGACATCACCTTTGACATGGATCGGATGGCTGTGACCAAGAACGGGACGCCCCTGTCGCTGACCAGCCTGGAACTGAAAATCCTGCATCTTCTGTTCCTCCGGCTGGGCAAGGTGGTTACGCGGAATGAAATTCTGGAAAGGATCTGGGAGTGGACCGGCAACGACGTCAATGACAACACTGTCACCGTCTATATGAAGCGGATTCGTCAAAAACTGGATTGTGACATCATTAAAACTCTGAAAGGAATAGGTTATTTAGTGGATTATGATGAAAAATAAATCAGAATTAAAGAAAGTACTCATATGTTTTTTGATAATTATGATTGTTTTCTCATCTTTTTTCTTAATTTTCGAAAATTACAAATACAAATCATACAACCAAAGCTATAATACAAGGCTTAATTCTATTATTTCTTATTTATTATCCAATTATCCCGAGCTTGATTCAAATAGTATAATCACAATTTTAAATCAAAAAAATTCAAACAATTTAGAGATTTGGGGCCGGTACGGCATAGATTTGTCCGAAGACTCCCTGATTTTAGAGAATGACATCCTCTATCAAAGGTTTCTTGTGTATTCTGTGGCCGCCATTCTTTTATTTTTTGTCCTGTTTCTCACAGTGTTCCTTCTATATCAGAGACACAGAGGGCAGGAGCTTGCCGAGATCACGCGGTATCTGGAGGCGCTGAACCGACGTGACTATCGCCTGGAAATCGACAGCAACAGCGATGATGAGCTCTCTGTCCTGAAAAGTGAAATTTATAAAACCACGGTTTTACTAAAAGAAAACGCTGAAAACTCCCTGCAGGACAAGCTTATGCTCAAGGATTCCCTCTCCGACATCTCCCATCAGCTAAAGACGCCGCTGACCTCCGTACTGGTCATGCTGGATGCCATGCTTGACGACCCCGACATCGAGGAGGAGACACGCAAAGATTTCCTCCAGAGCATCAAAAAGGAGGTCACCGGTTTAAACTTCTTTATCAATGCGATCTTAAAGCTTTCGCGCTTTGACGCGAACACGGTGCATTTTCACATGCAGTCCGTCCCGGTAGCGGAGCTGCTTGAGGAGGTTGCGCAGAATTTGTCCGTACTGTGTGATTTGCGCGGGGTTGAGTTAAACATTTCCGGCGAGCAGGAGAGCGTGCTTGTCTGCGACCGCAAGTGGCAGGCGGAGGCGCTCACAAATATTGTGAAGGACTGCGTGGAGCATTCCCCACAGGGCTCCGCCGTTGAGATCTGCCACCAGTCCAACAAGCTTTACTGCAGCATTGTTATCAAGGACCACGGCACCGGTATTTCCGCCGAGGATCTCCCCCACATTTTCGAGCGCTTTTACCGCGGGGCACACGCGGCACATGACAGTATTGGTATCGGGCTGGCTCTGGCCAAATCCATCATTGAGGCGGCAGGCGGCAAAATTTATGTGCAATCTGTCCCCGGACAGGGCACCAGCTTTGAGATTCGCTACGACAATAGCTCAACTCACAGTTGAGAAAATTCAACTTTTCATATTAGGATTTTATATCTCTTTTCCGCTATAATATTCTCAAATAAAAGGTAACAGATAAACATTTTTTTCGATTGGAGGCAGGAAAATGGCTGAGATTCACTTGAGGGTAGCAGAGCTGCGAAAAAGTAAAAACATGACTCAACAAGACTTGGCAGACCGTATGGGAGTATCCTTTCAGTCCATCAGCAAATGGGAGAATGGCGGCAGCATGCCGGACATTCAATTGCTGCCGGAACTGGCGGAGCTGTTTTCGGTTTCCGTTGACCAGCTCCTTGGACTTTGTCCCCTGGAACATGAGATGTATTTTCCGGAAAAAACCGACGAGGGCGGTTTCTGGAATGAAAAACTGGAATATCTCAAACGAACCAGAAAAACTTTCTTTCATTCAGAGTATGTGGAGTATCTTATAAAATCAGTATTCAATATCCGCGAACCCATTCATATCTTAGATTGCGGGTGCGGATACGGCTATCTTGCACAGCTTTTATTGCCGCATTTGCCGGAGGGCAGCACCTATACCGGCGTGGATTTTGCCACGGAGCTGATTGCATTCGGCAAAAAGGAATTCAGGGAAGCACCGTGGAAAATTGATTTTGTCGAGGCCGACTTTTTCTCCTGGAATAGTTTAAAAAAGTATGATATGGTGACTGAAATGGCGGTTTTGAGGCATATCAGCAATCCGGAGCAGTTTCTGCAAAAAATGATCAGCCATACAAAACCCGGCGGATTTGTAGTCAGTATCGAGTGCAACCGGGAATTTGAATGCGACGGGCTCTACATTGACGGGCTGGATTATTTTATGCTGTGCGAGCACAGCGGGCTGACCAAGAAGTGGCAGACGGAATTGTCGCGGCGGGAGCGGGATTATGCCATCGCCATGCGCATGCCGGATCTGATGCGAAAGGCGGGACTCTGTGACATTGGCGTGCGGATGGATGATATGGTGAACTATGTCACACCGGAAACGCCAAATTACGAACAATTAAAGGAAGATTTTATTTCTTACAATGACTGGAACAGCAACATAGACCCTTCCCAGAGAGAGGGGTTAATCCGCCATTTTATGACCCGGAATATGACCCGCAGGGAGGCGGAGGAGTATTGCGACAGAAATAAAATCGTCATGGAGACATTGAATGCAGAAGACAGCACCTTTCTCTTTTTCAAGCCTCACATGGTCACCTTCGGACGAAAAAAGGATAGGGGAGAAGTGTGATATGAAAAAAGATACCATATTTTTTG
>JAFLRQ010000103.1:4454-6405 GCA_022511395.1 Agathobacter sp.
GACGAAAAAAGGATAGGGGAGAAGTGTGATATGAAAAAAGATACCATATTTTTTGACATGTACGGAGTCATCCTCGAGGAGAGCAAGGGAAATTTTCTTCCCTATACCTACTCGCATTTTGATGAGTCGGAGCACGAAGGATTGACAAGGCTGTTCAGGGAAGAACAATTATTTACCCGCGCCGGCAACGGGGAATTTGGCTCCGATGAGTTTCTGGCAAGGCTGGGATTTAAAGATACCGATTTTCATATGAAGGATTACTTAGAGCATCACCTGACACTGGATCGCGGCTTTCTTCCGTTTGCAGAAAAGTATAAGAGTCGTTATGACTTTGTTCTGCTTTCCAACGACGTCTCGGAGTGGAGCAGACATATCACCGCCTATCACAGGTTGGATCCGTATTTTAAGGACAAGATTGTGAGCGGCGATGTGAAATGCAGAAAGCCGGAAGAGAAAATTTTTCGGATCGCGTTAGAAAGAACCGGAAAACAGCCCGGTCAGTGTTTTTTCGTTGACAACAGCGTCTCAAATCTGACGGCGGCGTCAAGGCTTGGCATTACCCCTGTACTGTTCAATCGGGATGGGGCAGAGTATGACGGGATTGTTGTCAATGACTTCGCGGAATTGTCGAAGTTCATGGACAGAGCAGATGTCTTGTGATACAATTCTTGAGATAAAAGGAATCAGGGGGAAATGATGAACGATATTTTATGCTCCACCGGAGCGCTGATTGGGCGACCGAACAATCGCGATTATACTTTATTAAAACCGTTGTCCGAGCAATTGCATTGTGACGGGTTTGAATTTATGATGTACAGCTCCTGGTACGACGAAGCGGAGCGGCTGGTGGACTTTCTGCAGCAGATCCATCTGCGCGTTCCCGTGATGCACTGTGAAAAGCATATCGGACAGGCATGTGCCTCCGAAGAGAAAAAGGACCTTGAGGAAGCGGTGTCCCTGTTTCGGATCAACTGTGAAATTGCAAAGAAGCTCGGCGCGAACCGGATGGTTCTGCACCTGTGGGACGGGATGGTTTCCGACTCCCATTTTGCCAACAACCTGCGCGCATACCGCAGACTGCAGGAGACGGCAGAAGAGTACGGGATAGACATTCTGGTGGAAAATGTGGTGTGCAACTGCGGTGATCCCATGAGTCACTGGTGCGAGCTGCGGGAGGCGTATCCGGATATCCATTTTGTATTCGATACAAAAATGGCGGCTTTTCACCGGCAGGAGGAGCTTTTGTACCGTCCGGAGTACGACTGGCTGTGGCGGGATGGGCACATTCGCCATTTCCATGTGAACGATTACGGCGGAGGATATATGGAGTGGGGCAAGCTCAAAACTTTGCCCATCGGAGACGGCCACGTCGATTTTGATCAATTTTTTTCCTTTATCCGCAAAATCCATTATCAGGGCAGCTTTACGGTGGAGGCTACGGCATTTGGCTCCGACGGAGCAGTCGATGTGGAGATGCTAAACCGCAGCTTTGAACGAATCAGAGGTTATTTGGAGGCCGAAACATGAAATTTGTGATTCAGCGTGTAACTCACGCAAAATGCGAAGTGGACGGGCAGATTACCGGCGAAATAGGGGAGGGCTTCTGCGTTTTTATCGGTGTGTCCGACCGTGATACCAGAGAAATTGCCGATAAAATGCTTCACAAAATGCTTGGACTGCGCATCTTCTCCGACGAAAACGACAAGACCAACCTTTCCCTGCGGGATGTGAACGGAGGTCTGCTGATGATTTCACAATTCACACTGTACGCCGACTGCCGCAAAGGGAACCGTCCATCCTTTATCGGCGCAGGGAAACCGGATTTGGCCAATGAACTCTATGAATACCTCATTGCGCAGGCAAAAAAGGAAATCCCAGTGGTTCAATGCGGAGTCTTTGGCGCAGACATGAACATTTCCCTGTGTAATCAGGGGCCGTTCACCATTTTGCT
>JAFLRQ010000104.1 GCA_022511395.1 Agathobacter sp.
GACCCAAACCTTGACCCATACGGGGATATCACCGGACAGCACCGGATAGGACGTTACCGGTCGTATTTGCGCATAACTCTTGACACTACCCTTATGGGGGCGCATCTTTTCACGGTGCGCCCGCTTTTTTGTGCTGATCTCATCAAACCAATGATCCGAACCCACCCCAACAGGAAACGGGTTCGGATCATATTGGTCCGGAAGTGCCAAACACATTTGACACCACGGCGTTACTTCATTCATCCATATGCAGCAGGGTGATCTCACTGGGGATATCAAAGTTTTGAGCAACGCTATTGTTCTCCACAAAGACAATTCTTTTCGCGTAACCTAGCGCATACCCTATTTCCGTGGCTGTCGCACTGCCAATATAATTATCAAAGTTACATACAATGACCAAATCACATTGCTCTAACGCGTGCATATGAAGCGCCTCTACGGACCATGTGCAATGGTTGATCATATTATCGTGGGTAAAAAGGACAAAATCATTTTCTGAGCCAGAGACTTCGGTACTTCTGGGACTAAGTATGGTGATATTTTGGGACTGCAGCCGCTGGATCAGCTGCGTTATATTTTTAAGGTGCTTATTAAAACTGCCGCAAATAACAACATTTCTTGCATCCTGAATCACCGCGCCATCTATCAGATCAGAATCGGACGGGATAATGGTTTTTACTTCATAGTAGCTAAAAATTGCCTGCGCTATGGCCGAACACGCTCTCGCCCCATTCATCCATTTGGGATCTTCGGGCATCAGGCCCTGCAGTTCGGCGAGACTCTTATCATAGAAAACATGTTGATTATTCTCAATATAATCCTCAAGGTTGATAGATGACGGATGTTTCCCGTCAGAAAACACTGTATTGGGCGTTAAGTGATACCCGGCCAGCCGCATATATGTTAACTCCCGTCCCGTGTAAATCGCGACATTATATTGTGAATGTTCCTGCGGCAGTCGATCGATGACAAACTTTTTGACTTCATCCAATGACACGCCGCTGTATTGCTCATCGATGGACGGATAGTTTTCCCGAATTATGCCGACTCCGATGGATAACAATCTGCGCTCCACGATCTTTCCGTTCTGATACCCGATCAATTCGGTCGTTTTCCCGCCGATATTTATGACAAGAAACGAGCTTCCACAAATACTGGGCTTTTCCCATATTTTCTCAAGGTAGAACGTTTCCAGATCGTGGGAAATTATGTTGAAGAAAAGATGCGTATGTACATAAAAATCCCAAACGAACTCTCTTCTGTTGGAGATATCCCTGAATATCCCTGTGGCGAAAATCTTCGTGTTGGTGCGGTCTAAATTAAGTTGAGAGATCAAGTCGCAAAAAAAGGAAAACATCTGATGTTTAGACAGACTTGACAAACCGGAGTCAGGAGAAAAGCCACTGCAAAAATCAATCGACTTTGTAATGATCAATGCTGCCGTCTTTCCAACCTGTCTATATACCTTTATGGTAGATGATCCTACATCGATTAAATACATCAAAAACCCTCCGAGCTAATATAGATCAGTTCTCATTCATCCAGAGACATGATTGTGTTCCAGCGTTCCTTGGGAATAAATGATATCCGTTTATCGTCTGGCGGTTCAAGCCAAAAGGCTATTGGTTTATACAAGGCGTGGGCAAAATAGATCTCGCATTTTGTGGTCTCCCCGATATAACCGTCATCTTTATTGCACACGAAGAGCATATCGCACTCCCGGATCGCACGAAGATGCTCCTCCTGAGTCTCGGCAGAAATCTCCCTGAGCTGTCCTTTACTGTCAAAAACAGGGCTCAGCACATTAGCTCCCATATCCGTCAAACGCTTACATGCCTGCGATATGTATTTTTCTCTCCCGTTATGGGTACTGCCGCTGACCGCGACATTGAAAATATATGAAATATAGGTGCTGTATCCGCTTCCGTGTATACTGTGCTCGTTTTGAGGAATGACGGTTTTATTATTCGTTTTTTCTAAAACGGTCTCTATCAGGATATGCCCATATCTAAAATTATAAAGGCGCTCTAACGTCGCTTCGTCATGGTGTTCATTTTTCAATTTATCTCTGTAGTCCGTTAAAAAGAGCAGGTCACGATTCTTCCTTTGATACTGCTGCTGCGACAATTCAGAACGTCCGTTTCTTTGCCTCAACGGATAACGCATGCTCTTCATAAATGCAAGCTCGCCTTTAATGATGATCGCCCTTTTGATCTCAATTCCGTCCATTTGAGAACCGATCTTTTGCAGGATGAACCGCTTTATCTCCTGAATGATCTCGTCTGTCCAAACTTCAGGATATCTCTGCTGCTTCACAAACTCCTTAACGTTAGAGAGCGTGACGTTCAGGTTATACATATGAAACTCTTTTTCGAAAAAGTACAGGATATCCAGATTCTCGGAATTTATATCAATGATCGCCGTCTTCTCCTTTATTTCCCCAAACAAGCGTTTAAGGTTGTCCATCGTCTGGGTCTTGGTCAGCAAAATAAGGCACAAGCCGGTCTCACGGTAAAAATCCAGGATGAAATCATCTTTTGTCGAGGTGTCCTCCTGCTGCTCAAACATGTCGGAAAAGCTGTAGTCGACAAACACTTTTGTGAATAATTTAGCGGGCTTTTCTGAAATTTCAGGAAGGATGCCCCTTTTGACATGCTGTATGATCCCGTTAAGATAGTCATTGTGCTGGGGGTCGGAGATCGTATAGCTGATCGTTTTTATTTCAGATAGCGTCTCCTTATCGCAGACGGCAAAAAGCCGGCACGAGGTCGGCCCGATATTGATAAAGTATCCCAGTGGGGGTGGCTGGGACGGCGGCGGCTCGCTTTCCGACGGCTCCTTCAGCGGCTGGCGCTGCTTGCCATTGCCTCTTATTTTCCTGAGCTCGTTCATGATTTCCCCCAGAACCTCCTGTGCAAGGCCGGAATTCTCCTGGATCATGGATTTCAGTTCAGCAAGCTGGACCTGAGATTGACATATAGCATAAAGGAGGACCTTCTGATCTTCAGGCAGACGGCGACATGTGAAATCCTTCGTTTTAGCCAGAATCGTATCCAGGAAACGGGAAATAACCTCTTTATCCTCCGGCGAGAGCCTATGTGGGAGCTTGTCCTCGATCCCTTTTCCCACATCGTCTGCCATACCCGATAAAAAGGCTTGCTCCGGCGGACCCTCTGTATCGGGGGCGAGCACATAGCTGACGACCTTGTCCACTACGCGATAGCTTTTTATATATTCCGCAAATTCATTTTTGCTGGCAATCGTTCCGTCATACTCCTGTTCAAATTCAAGGAGCCAGCTGTTCAGATCCTCCGTGAACTGATGTAACTCACGTTTATCTTTTAAAGCGGCCAATCCCTGAAGCAGCTCGTTGGAGATATAATTTACCGCTAAGCCGATTCCCGCGCTTGACAGCCCTTCCATTATCCCGCCTCCCGTTCTTTGCAAAGCAATTGTACTAAAAAAGACAGAAAAAAGCAAGAAAAATTTCTTAAAATGGACATATTCCTGAATTCTTTGCGTCTGTGGGACACACAGCTTTCTTAAAAAAGCAAATGATCCGAACCCATCTCCAGCAAAGATGATCAGGTTCAGATCATTTGGATCTGGAGCAGGTGCCTACTTTCGAACCCCCGCAGTACTTAGGCGGGGGAGCGGCGCAATACCACATTTGGGTCCCTTTGGCTCAAGTTCATGTCCACTCCTTGGAGTGCTAAACATCACCGGACAGCACCGGATAGTGGTCATCTTTCATGTATATGAAAGCAGCGCCTGTATCTGTCTTGGAAAAACTGTTTCTCCCTTGGACATATGCGGACCGAAAAGGAAGCCTCTGGAATAGCGACCCTGAAAATAGGTAGGCGACAAAGACCCCGAAGTCATAAACGCAGCTGTGACCGAAGGTACGATGGAAGACAAACTGTCCATAGAGTATGTGAACTCCTGTATCCTCCAGGCAGAGATGCCCGAGACCGGCGGAATCGGTACAGGCTTGTTCTACATGGGCGGCGCCATGCTGATGCTGGCGGGCCTGATGGGATTGGCAGTCCTGTGGCAGTACGATCGCAAACGCCGCAAAAATCGCGGATAAGCAAACACAAACATAATAAGGCGGGCCCTTTCCGGGCCCGCCTCATATGTGGTTATGGGGGTCATATGAAAAAAATACTATCCAATCTTTCAAATAAAGCCGCCGATCTGCTTTCCCGACTGAAGAGTTGGTATACGGAAAAAGCCGGCGGAAAATTTGGCAATTTCGATCAGAAAACCGTACTGATCATAATTGTGAGCACTGCTGTGCTGCTGATCCTTGCGCTGTGCGTAAAAAATACGGAGTTACCTACCGAGACCGAGATCGAACGGACTGAAACCGCGGCTCCTGTGTCAGAAACGGCTGCCCCGGAGGAGGATACGATAGACCCGGCAAATTTCCGGCTGAGCGAGTTTGATGAGGCGCTGATCTCGTATTTGTGCGATAACGGCTATAATTCGGAAAGCTTTCTGATATCACCCGCGTCCCTGCGCGCGTCGCTGTGCCTTGCGGCGGCAGGCGCCCAAGGCAATACCCGCACGGAGCTGGCGAGCGCCGCCGGGTTTTCCGGCATGGACGCGTTCAACAGCTGGTATTCCGGGTTGAACAGGTCCGCTGCGTTCCGCGTGCAGAATTCCGTGTGGACCAGTGAGGATCTGATCGGCCCGTTCACAGCTTCCTATGAAGCAAATGTGAGGAAGCTGTATGACGCCGACGCGTGTTCTTACAAATCCGATGAGATGACCCAGGCCATCAATGACTGGCTCAGTCAGAAAACGGATGGCGCGATCCCCACCGCCGCGCAGGACTTGACCGGCGTGTCTTCCGTGCTGCTCAATACGCTGAATTTACAGGCGGCCTGGCGGAATTCGTTCTCGGAAGCCGCGACCTATGAAGGTACATTTACCGGTGTGGACGGCAAGGAGCAGACGATGGATTTCATGGAGCAGACCGGTGACTATTACTATGTCGAGGAAAACGGCACGGAAGTGCTGGTCATTCCTTTGGACGGCGACATGAGCTTTGTATGTTTTCTTGGCAACCGTACAGGGAGATTCGACAAAGTGACCGGCCTGCAAAAGGAAAAGGTCCATGTGGTCTTGCCCCGCTTCAGCCTTACGTCGGCGTTTGACGGCAAGGAGCTGGTGAGTTTTCTGCTCTCGCGGGGAGTCAACGAAGCGATCAATCCGCAGACGGCGAACTTCTATAACATGTGCCAAGGCTCCGACTGGTTCGTACAGGAGATCATACAGGAGATGAGCTTAGAGATAAGTGAACAAGGCGTTGGAACCACCGCTGCAGGCGTCACGACCGATGCGGCAGGGGGCGCTGAGGACGCTGAGGCGAAAGAATTTGTCGTGGACGGCCCGTGCTCCTTCGCGGTCTTCACCGGTTTTGGCACGAACAGCCAATATATGCTGCTTTATGGCCAGTTGATGCGATGATCTATCTGTGCTGTTCCGATGGGATACCCTAGTGAAATCGGGCATGTAGTACTCGTGATCACCTAAAAAACTATTATAGCGAGCGTTATATCCCGGAATCTGAGGTACCACATTACCTTAACTATCCACCATTTCAAACTGCTTGACCCTTTTTTCTACATCGGGACCGATCTCGCGGGTCCAGGTGTGGCGTATCATCCATGGTGCGGCGAAGGCTGTAGGACTTACGTCCCCCGTCCGAAGGACGGGGGACAAACATTTTTCATACTAAACTTCTATAAAAAGCTTTAAAATATTAAAGCTTTTTATAGCGCCGATAGGCGCGTGCAACACGGCATTTCAGGTTTAGTTTCAATCGCCGCTGCGGTTCACAGCGAAGGCGTCCTCCACGACCTCCTCGTGGAACTGCCTCGTGTAGAGGTTGTAGTAAGCGCCTTTCTTTTCGATCAGCTCGGCGTGGGTGCCCTGTTCGATGATCTTGCCGTCATGCACCACCAATATCACGTCCGCCTGGCGGATGGTAGAAAGGCGGTGGGCGATGACAAAGGAGGTCCGCCCCTTCATCAAGTGCTCAATGGCGTCCTGGATCAGCCGCTCGGTCACGGTGTCGATGGAGGAGGTGGCCTCGTCCAGAACAAAGATCCGGGGATCGGCCAGGATCGCCCTGGCAAAGGAGAGCAGCTGCTTCTCACCCGTGGAGAGCAGATCGCCGCCTTCCCCTACATCGCTTTCATAGCCCTTGTCCATGCGCTCAATGACCGCGTCGGCGGATACGCTTTTCACCGCCGCCTCGATCTCCTCCATCGT
>JAFLRQ010000105.1 GCA_022511395.1 Agathobacter sp.
GGTGAACAGATAATCTTCTGTACCTCTCCCGGAGGAGTGCTCTCAGCACTTCTCCGGTTCCGGGTAATCCACCCCAAACGTCTCAACCGTGACAGTCTTGATAACCTGATCCTCCAGAGGGCGGTCGCTGTAGTCTGTCTGTGTTTCAGCGATGCGATCCACCACATCCATGCCCTCTATTACCTTTCCAAAAGCCGCATATGCGCCGTCGAGATGCGGGGCGTCCTTGTGCATAATAAAGAACTGGCTGCCTGCAGAATCGGGCATCATGGAACGCGCCATAGACAGAACTCCCGCCGTGTGGAGCAAATCATTCTTCACTCCGTTCTGCGCGAACTCTCCCTTGATCCCGTACCCCGGTCCGCCGGTTCCGTTGCCGTCCGGATCGCCGCCCTGAATCATAAAGCCGCGTATCACACGGTGAAAAATCAGCCCGTCATAAAATCCCTGACGCGCCAGACTGATAAAATTGTTGACTGTGTTCGGCGCGATATCCGGATACAGCTCCGCCTTCATCACGCCCCCGTCCGCCATTGTGATCGTTACCATTGGATTTGCCATTGTTTTATCCTCTCTCTTTCTGTTAAAATTCTTCTCCCATGAGTGTCTTCACTACTCTCTCGAAGTTCATAAAATGAGACGCCTTCACCAGAACCGTATCCCCCGCCTTCACACAGGCTGTAAGCTCCGGAAGCATTGCGTCCACATCTTCGTAATAATGTATCTCACAGCCGGATCCCTGCGCCGCGTCCGCGTATTCCCGCGCCAGCTTTCCGGCGGCGAACAGCACATCAATTCCGCTTTTTGCGACGGCATCTCCCACGTACCGGTGCAGGCTGCGCTCCTCCCTGCCAAGCTCTCCCATATCGCCCAGCACCGCAATTTTGCGGCCTTTGGTGTGCGCCAACACCGCAATGGATGCCCGCATGGAGTCCGGATTTGCATTATAGCAGTCGTCGATGACGGTCACGCCGTCCTTCTCCATCAGGTGGTTGCGTCCCTTCACGGTTTTCACCGCCCCAATTCCTTCCGCAATCTCCTCCAAAGTAAGCTCCAGCATAAGTCCTACCGCCGTCCCGGCCAGAGCGTTATATACATTGTGCTCTCCCGCAAGCGGAATATACGCCGCAAATTCACCCTTCGGCGTGTGGATTTTAGCGCGCATTCCCTCCATGCCAAGATTTTCCACATCCGTGGCATAGACGGATTTCTCCGCCATAAGCACCCCGTCCTCGGATCGATTTGCCTCGGCCCCAATGCCGTAAAACAACGCCGGCCTGCCGTTTACGTCTTTTTTCGTGCACAGCTTGTCATCGTCGCCGTTTAAAATCGCAATTCCCTCCGGCTGCAGATGCTCAAAGCTCTCTGTCTTGGCCTTTAGGATTCCGTCCCGGGTTCCCAGATTTTCCAGATGACACCGTCCGATATTCGTGATCACGCAGATGTCCGGCCGGGTCATCTCCGCCAGCCGGTGCATCTCACCAAAATCCGAGATTCCCATCTCCAGCACTGCCGCCTCATGCTCCTCCCGAATCCGAAAGATTGTGAGCGGCACTCCAATTTCGTTGTTGTGATTGTTTTCGGTTTTCAGCACCCTGTACTTCTGCTCCAACACCGAGGCGATCATCTCCTTGGTGCTGGTCTTTCCCACACTCCCGGTGATTCCTACCACCTTGATCCGCAGCTCCTGACGGTAGAAGGCAGCAAGCTTTTTCATCGCCTCCAGTGTGGACGCCACCCGAATACAGGGTCCGGCCGAAGGCTCCGGCTCCTTCTCGACGAGCGCTGCCAGCGCCCCCTTTTCGAACACCTCCGGGATAAAGTCGTGCCCGTCCACCCGCGCCCCTTTCAGCGCTATGAACAGGTAATCCTTTTCCACCTGACGGCTGTCCGTCACCGCGCCGGCAATCACGGCCTGCCTGCTCGCCTCGGGTCCCACATAAACGCCTCCGCAGGCCCGCGCAATATTTTCCAATGTCATGCCCGGCATCCGGCTCTGTTTGGTCTTTCCTTCATTCATAGGCCGCCCTCATACCTTTGCATCGAAATTTCTATGATCTTTTCACACAGCGCGGCATAATCCATTCCGACTGCTGCCGCCTCCTGCGGAAGCAGGCTGGTCGGTGTCATACCCGGCAGCGTGTTCACCTCTATGCAGAAGAGCTCTCCGCTCTCGCTCATCAGGAAATCGGAGCGCGAGTAGGTTGTTAGTCCGATCGCCTCCGCAACTGTCTCCGCGTATCCGCGCATTTTTGCCGCAACTTCCTCGGGCAAATCCGCAGGACAGGTTTCCACTGCGCTGCCCGCCTTATATTTGTTCTTATAATCGTAAAAGCCTTCAATCGGAGCGATCTCGATGACGGGGAGCGCCTTTTTCTCTATAACGCCCACAGAAAATTCCCGTCCCTTGACATACTGCTCGATAATCAGCTCATCCTCCCAGCGAAACCCCTCATCCAGTGCCGCGCGAAACTCCGCCGCATCTCTTGCAATGGTCACACCGATACTCGAACCTCCGCTGCCGGGCTTCACCACGCAGGGGAGGGGCAAAGGCAGCCTCGCCACATCATCCTCGCGCTGCGCTTTTTTCATTGTAAACGCGCGCGGAGTCGGCACGCCCGCACCCTCAAAAAATTTCTTTGCCATCTCTTTCTTCATAGCGATGGCGCTCTCCAGATAACCGCTTCCGGTATAGCGGATGCCGAACAGGTCAAAGGCCGCCTGAATCTTGCCGTTCTCCCCGTTCTCGCCGTGCAGTGCCATGAAAACAATGTCCGCCATCCGGCACATCTGTATGACATTCGGTCCGAAAAAACAGTCGGACTGGTCTTTCCGCGACGCCCGAACCGCCGCGAGATCCGGCGCAACCTCCGGGATGTTATCCACCTCCACACTGAACCGATCCGCCTGCTCAAAGATTCCGGAGAGCTCTTCCTCTCTGTCTCCATAACCCATGAACACATCCAGAAGGATCACGCGATGCCCATTCCCTCTAAGAGCGTCCGCCACCATTCCCCCGGTTTTAAACGAGACGTCCCGCTCACTGCTCAGACCGCCTGTCAACACTACAATATCCATGCTTTACTCCTCGCTCAATCTGCCAACCTCACTGCCCTATTATAAACTTATTGCAAGGGCAAATACAAGTAGGTTTTCGCTTTTACTACCTATCATATTCATCCTTAGTTTGAAATAGTAGCAAAAGACAAGGCTATCCGCGCCTCCTCCGCACTCTGCTTAAATGCTGCTCAAAATGCCCCCGGTTAATGAACTCTGCCAGCGCATACTGCTCCAACACAGGGACCGTGCAGGAAAAGGCGCCGCTGGTCTTCCTGTACTGCGCCAAAAGGGCCTCCGGAAGAATCATATAGCCCATGCGGATCGAGGGCGACAGGCTCTTGGAAAACGTGTTAATGTAGATGACGGAGCTGCTGTCATCCAGCATGAACAGCGTCTCAATCGGTTTTCCAGGCATAAAAAACTCGCTGTCAAAATCATCCTCCACAATATAGCCCTGATTCCGCCTCGCCCAGTCCAGATACTCGTATCGCTTGCCGATTGTTGCTGTCACGCCGGACGGATAACTGTGAAACGGCGTCACATGGAGCACCTTGGCGCGGCTTTTTTCAAGCAGTTCACTTTTGATCCCGTCTTTTCCCATCTCCAGCGCTTCACAGACCACTCCCGCCCCCTCATAAACCTTGCGGATCTGGCTGTAGGAGGGATCCTCGATGCCGTAGACCTTATCCTGGCCCAGCACACGCACCACCGTCCCGTACAGATGCTCCGCGCCGGAACCGATAATAATCTGCTCCGGCTGTGCAAACACTCCCCGGTAACGCAGCAGATACTTGGCGATGCTGTTGCGCAGGATTGCGCAGCCCTCGTTGGGAGAGCGCCGCAGCAGCTCCTTTCCATAGTCAGTGATGACCGAGCGCACCGTCTTAAAATAGATCGAATACGGGAACTCCTCCGCCGTTTCATCTGACTGCCCCTCTTGTACTGCATGCTCTTCCGGGATCAGGCGGAGTGATTCCCCCCGCTCCCTTTCAACGGAAAACGCGTGGATCTCGCAGACATAATAACCGCTCCTCTCCCGCGTCTCCACATAGCCTTCCTCCTTGAGCATCTGGTATGCGCTCTCCACTGTGATCAGGCTCACTCCCAGATGCTCTGCCAGTGCGCGCTTGGAGGGAAGCCTTTCGCCTTTTTTCAGAACTCCCTCCTGGATATCCTTTCGGATTCTCTTGTAGATATAATAGTAGCGAGGCTCACCTTCCCGCATTTCCAAATTATAGGTCAGCATCTGTCAATCCCCGTAATATGCGTCAATCCCGTCCGCAATCCCCCGCACAATCCGCATCTGGTACTCATCCGTCGCCAGCAGCTCATCCTCGGCCGGGTTGGACATATAGCCCATCTCTACAATCGTCACCGGAATTTTGCTCCAGTTGATACCGCTCATGGTGTCCGTTTCCCAGACATTTCTCCGCTTACAGCCGGCGCTCGCCACCAATCCGTCCAGTACCTTCGTGGCAAGCGACTTGCTTTCGCTGTACAAATTCGCAATATAAGGATTGTTCGCCGTCGGGCAGATGGTCAGCGCTCCGTTCGTGCTGCTGTTCTCCGAACCGTTGGCGTGAATCCGCACAAAAATATCCGCGCCGGAATTGTATGCCGCCAAAGCCCTCTCGGAATTGCTGATGTTCACATCATTCGTCTCGCGCACCATAAAAACCTCGTACCCCCGCGCCTCGAGCTCATCCCGCAGCTTTTTTGACACGGCAAGCGTCAGCTCATACTCATACAATCCCGTGGAAACGCCTCTTGTTCCGCCGGACACCTTTGCCTTCATTTCGCTCGCTCCGGGTCCCACCGGCTCCTTCTCACTGTTCGCCCTCGCCTGATGCCCCGCATCTATCGCAATCAAATGCCCTCCGGTGTACGCTTGCGTACCTTCCGGTTCCGCATAGCGGATAACCTCCTGATCGAGAAAATCAGTCGTCCTGACCTCATCCGGCGCATAGTCCTCCGCCGTGTATGCCGTGAAAAACATCGTACCGTAATGTGCTCCTGTCTGCTCATAATTCTCATCATAGAGGAGCACATGCTCGTCTATTTCCGTGCTGATATTGCAGATCATCTGAATATCCTTATCCTGAAGCAAAAGCGGGCCATAGGCCAGCCCCTTCGTCACCGCTGTAAGCCCCGCATCGTGCGCCGCCTGAACATGCTCCTGCCTGTCAACCTCCTCCGGCGCGCTCCCCGACAAATAGTAGTCGGTGAGCCTCGAGAAAGCAAGTCCTGTGCAGTCATACGCACTCAGCTCCCATATGCCCCCGTCTGCCCAGTGCCAGTACAGCTCATAGCTGTCTCCGATCAGGCTGTACCCGCGCTCCGTCCGTTTCAGATAAACACTGATATCAGTGATATCCAAATCAATATCATGGCTCAGAACAAGCTCTGCCGCTGCCTTCACTGCTGCCCCGTTTTCCACAGTATAGATATCTGCCATAACATTGCTGTACGCCCGGTTCACACTCTGCTCCGACAGATAGACAATGACAGCCTCCTCTCCTCCGTCACCGTCCAAATCCTCGATCATAGCCCCCAGCACTCCGCTGCGGTCAAAATAATAGTCACTGTCAAAAAGAAGCTTCTCTGTCTCACCGATCAGACAGCCTCTATTTGTCATTTCCCCGGCAATCGCCGCCTCAAGGAGCTGCCTGCGATTCACAGGCAGTTCCTGCGAATCCTGCGTTTCCCCGAAATCTGCCCCGCTTCCGTCTGTGACATTCTCCGTCTGTTCAGAGCCCGGATTCTTTTTGCGGTCTGAGGCCTTTGAACTTAAGAACCATCCAAGAAAAAAGGCAATTGCCGCAATTCCCAAAGCAAGTGCGCACAGTGCAATCCCTCGCCTGCTGTGTCCGCGTCCCCTGTCTGTCATTTCGTTCTCCTCCATCAATGGCAGTCATCTGTCATAGGTAATTCAGAGAATTGCCTATGACACAAAAAGAGAAACCCGGCAAACTGTTACATTTGCCGGGTTTCCAATACGTGCGCGAGAGGATTCGAACCCCCGACACCTTGGTCCGTAGCCAAGTGCTCTATCCAGCTG
>JAFLRQ010000106.1 GCA_022511395.1 Agathobacter sp.
GGGCAGTATTTAACATTCCGATGCTGTTTTTACTAAACCATATCATTGGAATGTATGGTATTGTCTGGTCGCAGGTGTGTGCGGACATCCTGACGGTGTTACTGTCATTCTATGTATATCGCAGATATACGCATAGGGTCTTAAATTAGGGACAGAACATAAACATTTGGGATTTTTTCGGTTGTCCCATTAAAAAACGCAGGCGGATGCCGATAATAATATTGAAAAAGTGGATAGGAGACGGCAACTATGAGCGCAATGAATATGCAACAACTGATTAATTCCATGGAAAACACGATAAAGCTGCAGGCTCGGGCAAGTGCTGAGAAAAGAGCCAGGCGGGCCGAGCGGGAGCAAAAGGAATTCGAGGAAAAGCTGATGCGTGCTGCCGCCAGTCAGATGGAGCTGGATGGTCTGGCCGCGAAGAAAAAGGGCACGGACGCAGCCGTCCGCAGGGATCAGTTGATTGGGCTGATGGGTGGCTTTTAGAACACAAACGCAGTATTTTTGTCAAAAGAATTCAAAAAACTTCTGGAAAGAAAGTCCGCAGACATCAGTGTCTGCGGGCTTTTTGCGTAAAAGCACTTTGGGGCTCATTCAAATTGACAAATCCGCACGCTGTTTAGTATAATGAACCCCGGAAGCGCTGTTGGGACAGGCACTGCAGTCACGGGAGGCGATATACAGTAAATGACGGAAGGATTAAAGATTGCCATTGTCGAGGATGAAAAAGCGCATGCCGCCGTGCTGGCTCATTTGCTGGAGGCGTGGGCGCAGGAGAGGAATGTCGCCTATTGTATCCGCGAGTTTCCCAACGCGGCTGCGTTTTTATTTGAATGGGAGCAGAATCAGGCATGGAATGCCCTGTTTTTTGATATACAGATGCCGGGAATAAACGGGATGGAGCTGGCGAAAAGAATCCGGAGTGAGAACAGAAGGGTTGCCATTGTCTTTGTGACGGGAATCACTGATTATCTTTTGCAGGGATACGAAGTAGAAGCCCTGCATTATCTGATTAAGCCTGTGGATGCGGATAAAATTGATTCCTGTATGGAACGGATTCTTACCCGCTATCGGGAACAGGAGGGGGAGAAGGTTATCCTGACGGAGGCGAGGGAGCTGGTGCGCGGACAGAGGGGCGACCGTGTCACGCTGCGTCTTCTGCCAGAGGATATCCTGTATATAGAAGCATCCGCTCACAATACCGAGCTGCATACCAAAGAGAAATGCTATTTGGTAAGCGACGGCATCAGCGCGTGGAGAGAACGGCTTCCGGAGGGGACATTCTGCTCCTGCCACCGCTCTTATCTGGTAAATCTCTTTCATGTGGTACGGCTGGAGAAGGCGGCAGTTATTTTGGATGACGGGCGGAGTGTTCCGCTTAGTAAAAAGAGCTATCGGGATGTGAATCAGGCGTTTATCCGGTATTACAGCAGAATCCGGATGGCGCAGGATAGTCTATGCACCGATTCGGACGGGAAAGAAGAGGCTGACAGGAAATGAAATACGGTATCATTATTTTGGCGGGGGTGGCAGCCGCCATTCTGCTTGCAGTTCTGTGCCGCGCTGTATTTATCAGGCTGGTGGATCTGAGGATTGCGGCATATCAGAGCGATTTGATGGAAAAGCATTGTGAAGAAGTAGAGAATATGTATCGGCAGATGCGGGGCTGGCGGCATGATTATAAGCACCATATTCAGACGATGAAGGCCCACCTGATGCTGGAGCAATATCAGGAGCTGGACGACTATCTGAGTGAATTGGACACGGATCTGACAAAGGTTGATACTGTGCTGAAAACAGGAAATGTGCGCATTGACGCTGTGCTGAACTCCAAGCTGGCGGTGGCGCAGGAAAAGGGAATCCGTGTGAACGCGAAGGCCATAGTCCCGGACAAGCTTAAGGTAAACGAGGTGGATCTGTGCGTGATCGTCGGAAATCTGCTGGATAACGCCATGGAGGCCTGTGCAGGGACGGCGAAAGAAAAACAGTTTATCCGTATTTACATGGAGGCTTTGAAGGGGCAGCTGTACATCTATGCATCCAACTCCATGGCAGACCGTATTAACAAGGTGGGAGGACATTACCTGTCAACCAAAAGCGGAAATCACGGCTTTGGCCTGATGAGGATTGACAGAGTTGTAAAAAAGTATAGCGGGTATATAAACAGGCAGCATGAAGAGGGAGTTTTTGCCACAGAGATTATGCTGCCCCTGCTATAGGAATACCATAGGAATACCTTTCGTGCACAGAAGAGACCTTTCGTGCACTTTTTTTCTTTTTATTTTTCTGTCATGCTAGAATCCCAGTGTAAAGGACAACAGAGAGCAGAGATCTGCGGAAAGGAGTTATGCATGGAAGAAATCAGGCAGAGAAATGACAGTATCGTTAGTAATGCGTGGTTTTTGGCAAAAGAAAGCTGGAGATGGGATAAAAGAATTCTGCTTTTTTTGGCGGTCACCACGCTTACCGGCATTGCGCTGCCGCTGTTTGGGATCTATCTGCCCAAGGTGGCGGTTGATCTGCTGCTTCAGAAGGCGGAAACGGCGCGGGTGCTGCAGGTGCTGGGCAGTATGGTGGGAGGCGTGCTTATCCTGCAGGGGCTTCACGGCTATCTGTCGAAGAGGGCCTATTTTCACCATAATGAATGCAGAAATACCTTTTTTGTCCAAAGGCTGTTTCTGGTATCCCTGCAGTGCAAGTATTCCTATGCCGAGGACGGTGAGTTCTATAAGCTTTACAGGCGCGCCATCAACTCGGTGCGAAGCGGGGACGAAAGCGGAACCTCCGTGTTTTTTGACCTGATCCCCCAGATGATAACGGGAGCTGCGTGCTTTTTTCTGTATTCGGGCATTTTATCGCGGCTGCATTTTCTGGTAATCGTGTTTCTGCTGGCCACATCGCTGGTAACATATTTTTTCCGGCGAAGGGAGAATGCCTGTTACGAGCGCACAAGGGATGACTATGCGCTGGCGGAGAAGAGATTGTATTATACGATCGGGGAGTGCGGAGACAGCCGGACGGGGAAGGACGTGCGGGTCTATAATATGAAGGGCTGGCTGACGAGGCAGATTCAGAGATTTCAGGCGGAAGAAAGGGAGATTTTGAAAACCCGCCGCAGGAAGGAATATGAAACCCATCTGGTCAACTGCTGGCTGAATTTTCTCAGGGATGGATTCGCGTATGCCTATTTGATTGTGCAGACGGTGCAGGGGAAGATCGGGATGGGCGATTTTATGCTGTTTTTTGGCGCGATTACCGGATTTTCCATCTGGGTGACCGGCCTGGTAGATCAGATGAGCAGGATAAAGACGGCCAATGTAAAAATGAACGACCTGCGCACCTTTCTGGATATTCCGGCGGAGGATACGGAGAGCGCGGAGTGCGGGATGCCGGATATATCGGACGGGGTGGAAATTGAGTTTGAGCATGTCAGCTTTGCCTATCCGGGGAGCGAGAAGGATGTGATTTCCGATCTGAGCTTTCGTATCGGAAAGAGAGAGCATGTGGCGCTGGTAGGGCTGAATGGGGCCGGAAAGAGTACGCTGCTGAAGCTGATGATGGGAATGTATGAACCGTCGAAGGGGACAATACGGCTGAACGGAGTGGATATTACGAAACTGAAAAAACGGGATGTTTACCGGCTCTATTCCGCAGTGTTTCAGGAGACGATGATTTTGCCCGCCATGATTGACGAAAATATAGCGCTGCGGCCTAAGCGCTGTCTGGATAGGGACAGGGTGGAGGAAGTGATCCGCCTGTCGGGACTCGACGCGGATTTTGCCCGGCGGAATATTACGCTCGACAGTTATATGACAGACCGTCTGGTGGAGGATGGAATTTATCTCTCCGGCGGACAGGAGCAGAAATTCCTGTTGGCAAGAGCGCTCTATAAGGATGCGCCGGTACTGCTTTTGGATGAGCCTACCGCGGCGCTGGACCCTCTCGCGGAGCAGGAGGTCTATGAATCGTACCAGAAGCTTTGCCGGAACAGGACGGCGCTGTTTATCTCTCACAGGCTGGCGAGCACACAGTTTTCCGATTGGATTATGTTTTTGCAGGACGGAAAGATCATAGAACAGGGAAATCATGAGGAGCTGCTGGCGGCAGGAGGAGAATATGCCAGGCTGTATGAGCTGCAGAGCTATTATTATAATCTGGAAGAGGGACAGGTAAGAGAGGAGGCAGGCTATGAATGTGAACAGTAAAGAAATAACGGAAAAGCTGACCTTCCGTGAAAAGAAAGCGGTGATATTGCGGCTGATGAAAGAGATTTATCTGCTGGCCCCCAATTTTATTGTGGTGACGGTCTTCCGGCAGCTCCTTGGCGTATCTGTCGGCTATATCGCAATCTATATCTCTACTATGATATTGAACGGACTGCAGGAGGGCGCTGCCGCAGAAGACTTGATTTCCACAATGGCTGTATGGATGGTGGTAACGCTGATTTTGTATCTCATCGCCGGAAAGCTTGCGAATGAGAGCGAGGTGATCAAAAGTCACTCGTGGGAGCTTCTGGATGTCCGCATGGCAATCAAAAACATGGAGATGAATTATCCGGATCTGGACAGCCCATACACCAACAAGCTGTACAGCCGCATGGAGGAGGATAACCGGTGGGGCAGCGGAATCTACGGAGGCTTTGACAACCTGGAAAAGCTGTGCTATCAGGCATTTAACGCTCTGTTTGCGATCGGAATGCTGGTTCCCGTGCTGCATCAGCTCCTCGCGCACAGAAGCACATTGACCTTTGTCTTTTTTGCGGTGCTTGTGCTGGCGATTGTCTGTAACGGCATCGGGGAGCGGTACTTTGGCAAGAAGCTGACGGAGTACATGGCGCTTTGGACCAATGACAAGCCGGAGGACACGAATCTGATGTGGTATTATGCCGTGTACAACGGAGTGTCCATGAAGAACCGCAAAGATGTGAAGCTGTATGACGCGCTGGATCTGTTAAAGGAGTATACCTTTGTGCATGGCATGGAGTTTTTGAAGCATAAGGACAATCTTGTGGCAGGCACAAGCGGGCGGCGGGAGCTTATTGTGAATATTTTAAACGCCGGAGTCAGGGGAATCTGTTATCTGTTTCTCACCCTGATCGCGGCGGGAGGCGGCATTGCCGCCGGCATGCTGATTCGGTATGTGGCGTGCTTTGAGAGGCTGACCAACTCGGTCCAGGATATGCTCCACGATGCGCAGGCGTTTCTTCTGGTTGCGCGCAGGCAGAGCACCATGTTTGAGTTTTTGGATATCGAGGGAAGCTTTTATGAGGGAAAGCTGCCGGTGGAGAAGCGGAGCGACAACGAGTATGAGGTGGAGTTTTGCAATGTATCCTTCCGATATCCGGGGCATAACGAGTACGCGCTCCGCAATTTTTCCCTGAAGCTGCGGATTGGTGAGCGTATGGCGGTGGTGGGAAAGAACGGCTCCGGAAAAACTACCATGATCAAGCTGCTCTGCAGACTGTATGAGCCTACGGAGGGCACCATCTGCCTTAACGGGGTGGATATTCGGAAATACGATTACTGCGAGTATATGAGACTCTTTTCGGTGGTGTTTCAGGACTTTACCCTGTTTGATTATTCCATAGCGGAAAATGTGGCGGTAGGGGAGAACTACGACTCCGAAAAGGTGGTTGACTGTCTTGTAAAGGCGGGATTTGAGGAGCGGCTTGGCGGACTGCCCGGCGGCATCCATACTATGATCGACAAGGGATATGACGAGGAGGGCTATTTCTTCTCAGGCGGGGAGCGGCAGAAGATTGCCATCGCAAGAGCGCTGTACAAGGACTCTCCGTTTATTTTGCTGGATGAACCCACCGCGGCCTTAGACCCGGTTGCAGAGTATGAGGTCTATTCCGCCTTTGACGAAATGGTGGGCGGCAAAACTGCCGTTTATATCAGCCACAGGCTTTCCTCCTGCCGGTTCTGTGATGACATCGTAGTGTTTGACCAGGGGCAGGTCGTGCAGCGGGGAAGCCATAGTGTGCTGATGGAGGATAAAGACGGTCTGTATCATGCGCTCTATACGGCGCAGGCGCAGTATTATGAGGG
>JAFLRQ010000107.1:0-4561 GCA_022511395.1 Agathobacter sp.
CTTATGGTGGCGAATGGCTTTTCGAATCTGCGGATCGCGGAGGAGCTGTTCATTTCCGAGACCACCGTGAAAAAGCACATCACCCATATCTACGAAAAGAGCGGTATCAGCGGGCGCAGGGACTTTGCCGCCTTTTTTATGACTTCTGTGTAAAAAATACTTGATTTTTTTCGGAAACTGTGATAACGTACTACTGTTGTGAGTTGTGACGGTCCTCTGTTGCCATGCATTAAGAACGTCAGATAAAGCAGGAGGTTATCATTATGAACGCAATGGAAATTATTAAGAGTATCGAATCCGAGCAGATGAAGGAATCCGTTCCGGAGTTCTCTGTCGGTGACACCGTCAAGGTGTACGGCAAGATCAAGGAGGGCAACCGTGAGCGTGTACAGGTCTTCGAGGGAACTGTCATCAAGAAACAGGGCGGCAGCAACCGTGCGACCTTTACTGTGAGAAAGTTATCCAACGGGGTCGGCGTGGAGAAGACATGGCCGCTGCATTCCCCGAATGTGGAGAATGTCGAGGTGGTTCGCCGCGGTAAGGCGCGCCGCGCAAAGCTTTATTATCTGAGAGACCGTGTCGGTAAGGCAGCTAAGGTTAAGGAACTGGTAAAATAATCCTACACAAGCTGGTGCGTGAGAACGTGCCAGCTTTTTTCAAATTCCGGAGAGTGGACAAAGGACAATGTTTTTTAGAAGACGCGGCGGGTTGAATTTCAACCGAAAGAGAAAAAAATTTAATTTTGGGCTGTTCAAGGAGGTCATCTCCTGGCTTGTCGAGGCAGCGGTCCTGCTTGTGATTGCATTTACGCTGGTGAATTTTTTGGGCTTTCGGGTCAGCGTGGTGGGATCTGCGATGATGCCGACATTGGTCAACGAGGAGCATGTGCTGGTAAACCGCTTTATCTATCTCGTCCGGGGACCGAAATCGGGCGAGGTGGTGGTGTTTCTGCCAAACGGCAATGAGAAATCCCATTACTACATCCGGCGCGTAATCGGAACGCCGGGAGATACGGTGCTGATCAGGGACGGTGCGGTGTACGTCAACGGAGAGCTCTACGAGGAGTCGGTCGAGGTGTCGTCAATTGTGGATGAGGGGCTTGCGGAGAGCGAGATTAAGCTGGGAACAGACGAGTATTTTGTTCTGGGGGACAATCGGAACAACAGCGAGGACAGCCGTATGGCGAATATCGGCAATGTCAGCAAAAAGCACATCATCGGCAAGGCGTGGTTTTCGTATACCTCCATCCGGCATATGGGGTGGATTGATTAGAAGAGGCAAAACATGAATGTTCAGTGGTATCCCGGTCATATGACCCGGGCAAAACGACAGATGCAGGAGGATATCAAGCTTGTAGATCTCGTGATCGAGCTGGTGGATGCGCGGGTTCCGGCGAGCAGCAGGAATCCGGACATTGATGAGCTGGGAAGAAACAAGTACCGGCTGATCCTCATGAATAAGGCGGACCTTGCGGACAGCAGAATGACGGAGCTCTGGGGCGTTTTTTTCCGGGAAAAGGGCTATTTCGTCCGAACTATGGATGCGAGAAGCAACAGCGGCATGAAGGCGGTCTCGGACATCATTATGGAGGCGTGCAGGGAAAAGCTTGAGCGCGACCGAAAGCGCGGGATCAAAAACCGGCCTGTCCGGGCGATGGTCGTTGGAATCCCGAATGTCGGCAAATCGACATTTATCAATTCTTACGCGGGGAAGTCCTGTGCCAAGACCGGCAACAAGCCGGGGGTCACGCGGGGGAATCAGTGGATCCGCCCGGACAAACATGTGGAGCTTTTGGATACACCCGGTATTTTGTGGCCGAAGTTCGAGGATCAGGAGGTGGGGCTTCGCCTTGCGCTGGTCGGCTCCATCAAAGATGAAATCTTAAATACCGATGAGCTGGCGGTGAAGCTGATCGGTTTTCTGACAGCGGAGTACCCGGGACTTTTGAGGGAGCGCTACGAGGTGCGGGAGGATGAAAAGAGCGCCGAAATCCTCATGCAGATTGCGAAAAACCGCAAGTGTATGACCAAGGGCGGGGAGCCGGATTACAGCCGTGCGGCGGCTCTTTTGATCGATGAGTTCCGCAGCGGAAAGCTGGGGAGGATCACGCTGGAGAGACCGGAGTAAGGCTGCCGGGGCTTGGGAAGGGATGACAGATGACAGAAGAGAAAATCGGGAGTATCAAGGAGAGACTTGCGCAGGCGAAGGAGGGAGAGCTGCCCTCGTTTATTGAGAGATATGCATCCGATGCGAGAAGCGGCGTTCAGAAATTGGTTGAGACCGCGAAAAAGCGTCTGGATCATCTGGAAAAAGAGCGAATTAGGACGGAGAATCTCAAGAAATACGAGAGAGAGTACGATAATTATTTATATATATGCGGCATTGATGAGGTGGGCAGGGGACCGCTTGCAGGGCCGGTGGTTGCAGGCGCTGTCATCCTCCCGAAGGACTGTGACATTCTCTACATCAATGACTCGAAAAAACTGACGGCGGCAAAACGTGAGGAGCTCTACGATGTGATTATGGAGCGGGCGGTGGCGGCGGCGACCGGAATGGTGGGGCCGGAGCGGATCGACGAGATCAATATTTTACAGGCGACCTATGAGGCGATGCGGCAGGCAATCGCAAAGCTTGTGCCTGCGCCCACGCTGCTTTTGAATGACGCGGTGACAATCCCTCAGGTAGAGATTCCGCAGGTGGCGATCATCAAGGGAGATGCGAAGAGCATTTCCATCGGGGCGGCATCCATTGTTGCGAAGGTGACGAGGGACCGGCTGATGGAGACCTATCAGGACATTTACCCGGAGTATGGCTTTGCCTCAAACAAGGGCTACGGCTCTGCGGAGCACATCGCGGCGATTAAGAAGTACGGGCCGACGCCAATCCACCGGAGGAGCTTTATCGAAAATTTTGTGTAAACCTCAGAAAGCGGGGGTGTGTGTATGCGGATTTCGGATTTGATGGGACAGTATAATTTTGCGACCTCCAAAGGCGCGGAGAAGGTGACCGGAACGAAGGGCGTGGAGAATCTGGTGTCCTCTCTCAAGTATCTGACGAAGGGCAATATTTTTGAGGGGACAGTCAACTCGATGAAAAACGGGAAGGTGACTCTGGCTCTGTCCAACGGGACACAGCTTTCCGCGAGGCTGGACGGGAAGGTAGCCTTGACCGAGGGACAGTCCATGTTCTTTCAGGTGAAGTCGAACGACGGCTCCATGATCTCGATCCGTCCGTTTATCGTGGACGGAAACGGCGTAAACTATACATTGATGCAGGCATTGTCCGCGGCCGGACTCCCGACGGAATCCAACTATCTGTCCATGGTGGATAAGATGATGGAGGAGCAGATGCCGATTGACCGCGCAAGCGTTCAGCAGATGGCGCGCCTTGTGAATGCAAACGTGTCCATTGATGTGCGGACGATCGTGCAGATGAGCAAGCTTGGCATTGAGATTACGCCGGAAAATGCGGCGCAGTTTGAAAATTATCTTGGGGATAAGCAGGCGATCACGGCGGCAATCGACAATCTGATTGATGAGCTGCCGATGGCAATGCAGGGGAGCAGTCTGCCCGAGGAAGCGCTCAGGCAGATGAATTCCCAAGTGCTCTCCGTGATTACAGAGGGGACAGGGCAGGCTCCGGAGGGCGCTCCTGCGGAGAATGCGGATGTTGTTCAGGCGGAGGGAAGCGCTCCTCAGGCGGCCGTGACCGGGCAGCAGATGCCGGCGGAGGCTTCTCCTGCGTCTGAGGTTCCTGCAGGAGCTTCTCCTGCGTCTGAGGCTCCGGCAGAGCTTTCTCCTGCGTCTGAGGCTCCAGCAGAGGCTTCCCCTGCGGCAGATCCTATGCAGAATGCTGTACACCTCGTGATGCGTGAAAACCTGCTTTTGCTGGCGGCAGCGGCGACCGCTGAGGGTGTGGAGTTTGTGATGGCGGAGGAAAATCCCGAGATGGAAACCGCGCAGGCTGATATTGCAGGGAATCCGGCGGCAGAGAACGCCGACACACAGACCGCGGCGGCGGAAACCGCAAATGCGCAGGACGGGACACAGAACGTGACTGCCCAGGCGGCCGAAGAGAATACAAATGCCGCAAATACGCAGAATGCACAGGCTGAGAATGTGAACGCCGCAAATGCGCAGAACACACAGGCTGAGATTGCAAACGCCGCAAATACACAGAATGCAGCGGCGGGGAATGCAGGTACACCCAATAACCCGAATGTGCCGGCGGCATTGTATGCACAGAATGGGGCGGAAGGAACCGCAAACGCACTGAACGCATCGGCGGGGGCGGCAAACGCACAGACTGCGGGAATGACAAGTGGCACACCCGCGCAAGGCCAGGCCATTCCGGCACCGCACACGCTTGCGGCGGTGCTGAATGCTAGGCAGATGGATCATCTGAACGCGATGCTGAAGGGGCTTGTCGGGCAGGAGAATCTGCGTTACGACGGGACAAAGAATGTGAACGCGCTTTTAAATGACCTGCGGGAGCTTTTGGACAGCAATTTCCCGATTGGCCGGGAACCGTTGAACCGTTTGCTGTCCTCGAGAGAATTTAA
>JAFLRQ010000107.1:4661-6014 GCA_022511395.1 Agathobacter sp.
CAGACGGCAAGCGGAGAACTGTATGTCTACACAAACCGGAAGGCGCTCATGGAGGGGGATAAGGAGCTGACAGCGTTCCTGCATCTCGACATGGACAATCTCGGACCGACCGACATCTCGGTGAGGCTTCTGAACCGAGAAGTGAGCACGAACTTTTATCTGGAGAACGATGCGGCCTACGATCTGATTGCGCGGCATCTTCCGATTCTGGAGGAGCGCCTGAAGGCAAAGGGATACAACTGCAAAGTTTCTGTGATCAACGAGTCGCGGCATGTGAATTTTGTGGAGGATTTTCTGAAAAAGGATCTGCCGTCTGCGGGGCAGCTGCATCGCTATTCGTTTGACATGAGGGCGTAGGGAGGGCTTGCGATGGCAGACAAAAAGTTTCAACCCTTCCGGTTCGGACGGGAGAAAAAAGAGGACGATCAGGACAAAACGGCTGTTGCGATTGCCTATGAACCGGGGGATCAGGCACCGAGAATTCTGGCATCCGGAAAGGGAAAGATTGCGGAGCGGATCATTGAGACCGCGAAGGAGAACAAGGTTCCCACTTACAAGGACAACAAACTGGCGGCTACCTTGTCAAAGCTGCAGATCGGGGATATGATTCCGCCGGAGCTGTACGAGGTGGTGGCGGAGATTCTGGTGTTTGTGGACGATATGGACCGCCTGAAGAGCAAGGTCAGAAACCGATGAACAAGCGTGCAGTCGGAACCCGATATGAGGAGGAGGCCGCTGCTTACTTAAAGAGGCGGGGCTATCGAATTTTAGAGCACAGCTACCGCAGCCGCACCGGAGAGATTGATCTGATCGCAAGAGACGGGGAGTATCTGGTGTTTGTGGAGGTCAAGTACCGCTCGGACGCCTCCTGCGGCTCGCCCTTGGAGGCGGTTGGTTTCCGCAAGCAGCGCAGTATTATAAAAGTCGCGCAGTTTTATATGCTCACACACGGCTACGGGACGGAGACAAACTGCCGTTTTGACGTTGTGGCAATCTGCGGGGAGGAGATTGAGCTGGTGCAGAATGCGTTCGGCATGTAACGGGCAGGGAAGAGAGTCTTTACAAGTCTAAACGGTTGGGGTATGATGATACCAGGGTCACAAGGTAAACCTTGCTCTTGCTTGCAAGAAAGCAAGGTTTAACCTTAGTGACCCGCCCAAACATGAGGAAGCAGCAATTTACGAAGTAAATTAGCGGATTCCGAATGTTTGCAGGATTGCGGGAATTGCGCAGCAATGCAGCAATCCGTGGGTATCAGTCAGAGACAAAGGTCTTTCTGATCCTAACATCAGATTATATAAATTAGGAGCATACAATATGAGCAGACCGATCGTTGCCATTGTGGGACGTCCG
>JAFLRQ010000108.1 GCA_022511395.1 Agathobacter sp.
CGAGAGTAATAAGCTTCCGGAATTCAGATACTCCGGGGACGACGCCGTACTCGCGGCTCTCTGCAGCGTGACCCTGCAGGAGGAGGCCGACCGCTATTATGCCTCCCCAGACAGTGTATTTATCCCCGCTCCGTACATCTGTCATACTCTGGAGGACGGCGACGACCTGGTGGTATTTTGGACCATCCAAATTTATGGCTATTACCGGAACGGCAACACCTTATGCTGTGATTCCGGCGGAAGCAACGCATCAAGAGCGCGTCTTACACCGGACGGAAAAGGCGGCTACACGGTAACCGAATACCTGAAGGCCGGTGACGGTGCGGATTATGAGATCGACACCCGCGCATACTGCGAGGAGTACGGCCTGTCGGCGAATATCTACCAAAGCGATGCCGCAGACCGGGAAAACATCCGCAGGGAGCTGGTCCGGATGTATGCGGATGACAATGGCCTTGATATCAAATTTTACAAGGATTACGGCTGGGACCCGGTCGAACTGCGCTAAAAAATTAAAAATCCTCCTTTTCTCCGCCGTTTAGCTGTTGCAGTCCGCAATACAGTGTGCTAGTATACTATATATAGTAGAAACCGAACCAAAAGCAACACGAAATCTCTCACCATGTGGGAAAAGGAGGAAACCATGCAACTACGATTCAAAAAAGTGCTGGCGTTCATCTGCGCTCTGGCCATGGTGCTCACCGCACAGCCATTGCCCGCAAAAGCGGCAGCGACTCCGCAATTCAAAAAAACCTACGATACTCTGTTCGAGAACGGCGACCAAGGGTTTACCTACACCATCACCGGCGTGAAAAAGGGACAGTCTGTCGCATGGAGTGTGACCGGCGAAGGCGCGCGCTACATAAAACTAAACAAGACCAGCGCCAAGATCACCGGCAAACAGACCAAGAACAAAGTGGTCGTAGTGACCAACGAGGAGCTCGCCGCAAAAAATCTGGTCGTAAACGTGATCGCAAAGATTTACGGCAAGAACGGAAAACTTAAATATACGCTTTCCGGCGGCAACGCCAGAATTGGCATCCGCCCGACAAAGCTTGAGATTGTGGCCACGGATGTGCCCTCCACACTTCAAGTCGGCTCATCCTACATTTTCCGCTATCAGATTACGCCCAAAAATTCCACCGCATCCGTTGTCTGGGACGCCACGTACGAGGACGGCACCGATGCCTCGGACTGTATCACGAACGCCGGGAAATTCACTCCGAAGAAGAACGGCCTCTACACACTGACCGTGAAGGGCTATATCGGCGAGAAACTCCACGCCAGCGCTCAGAAGACGGTGTCTGTGGATATGCCCATAATCAGCATCCGGCAGACAGCGGTTGACAAGATTTTGATTGTCTATCCGGAGGATGTATCAAAGACCCTCCGCAAGGAGAGCTTTACTTTAAAAAATTTCTATGGAGTGGCGGAGCCGATCAAGGATCTCTCTTTCTCCACAGACGGAAAAGAAGTGACGCTCATCACATCCAACTACCTCCGCAGCGGGGAGACTTACACACTGACTGACGGCCGCACATCGAGGGAAATTGCCATTAACTTTGGCGCCCCGGTGGACTTGAAGGTGTTGACGACGGAAGCGGTCGTGGGCAAGCTGACCCCGATCCAGTATGCGCTCTATGACGCAAACGGCATTGACGTGACAGAGCTCTACCGCTCCCGCGGCACAATCAGCTTTTATCCTGATCTGGTGACCGCCGGCGGCGGCTACATCACGCCCGAAAACGAGATCCTCCTGACCTCAGTCGGAACCGTGAGCACCTTTACCGCGATCTTTTTCTTCAACAACACCCTGCTGACAACGCAGGGCACGGTCATCTGTGTTCCGGCTCCGTATGCCGCAGAGACCAACTTTACGCTCTCGCGGTACGCAGCCACCCCGAATTATACGCTGCCCACATACAGGGACAACCGCACTGCGGTTGCAGGCAGTACCTATTATCTGCACTTCCGCGCCCTTGACACAGACAGGACTGCTTTCCAGTACGTGTCGGTCACCTACGAATCCTCAAATCCGGACATTCTGCTGGTCTACAATGCTCCGAACGGAACAGCATCTGCGACCGCAATCCGGGATGGAATCGTGACGGTCACCGCCACCGCAAACTACGGCGGGCAGACATACACCTACAGCTATAAGGTGGAGGTCGAGCCCAAGCCGCTCCTGGCAAGCATCTCGCTGGACACCAACTATGTGTACCTGTCCGATAAATATCCGGAAAATTACAGGAAATACATCAATGTCACAGCCTACAACCAGTTTGGCCAGAGCTTTGAGCTGACAAATGAGTATGCGTTCATCACAGAATCCGACTCTGCAGCCGCCACAGGCCTGATCGATTACGACCCGATCTACAACCGGCTGGTCATCGCGCCGGGCGGACAGGAGCCAGGCCAGCACCGTTTCACCCTCTCGCTCACATGCGACGGACGAACGGCATCCACCGATATTTATGTTTACATTCAGACGCCTCCTGCCTCTGGCGGGTTACACTGGCAGGCAGAGATTGATCAGCCGGTGGTGGATCTGACCCCGAACGAAGAAACCAACCTCGGCGACTATGCGCGCTCCAGAGATATTACAATCCGGCTGGAGGAAACGAGAAGTTCCATCTTCTCCCAGTATCACACCATCCAGAAAGCTTATATCTCAAAGGACGGCCAGTATTATTACTCTGACCTGACAAAGGACCCGACTGCCAGCCGATTCCCGATTTCAGTCAATAGCTCCAGTCTGGCAATTCAGACAGTGGCCCTGACCGGGAATATCTGCAAAAAGGCACCCGCCGGAATCTACTATGTAGAGCTTGAGTTCGCTCCGACCGGTACATCTGCGGACACCTACACCTCCCGCGTCACCGCCAGCTTTGAGATCAAGGACAGTCAGGGGATTCCGACCGTTACAGTGGCGCGCACAACCGCCAGCATGTTCTGTCCCACGGCACTTGCACTCGCGCAGAACTGCCTCGCTCCCTCGGACGGTGCCATAGTTGCCTGCACGGTTCTCGGGTCAAACCTTCCGGGCAACACATATTCACTGACTGCCGGACAGCCCGTTCACATTCAGACAGTGACGGTCCGTGTCCAGACCCTGCTTGCCAACAATCAGATTTTATATTACGATACAGTTGTCGATGTGGGGAAAACACTCACAAACAGATAACAGACACCGAAGGATCTGCGAATGCAGATCCTTCGATTTTCTTGGAGACCGCTGACACGGAATCCGATTTCTATGAATCCTTGTTCTTGGAGAGCAGAAGCCAGACAATTCCGGCACTGTAGACAAGCAGACAGATCAGGCTGCCCTCAATGCCGAAGGCACCGCCGCTGAAGAGCTCTTTTCCCTCAACCGGCGTCATCGAAAACAGCGTGCAGGAGGATTCCATCCCGCTGACTCTGATGCCGTAGAAATTTCCCTGCACCAGATTCCAGCTGCTGTGAAATGCGCCGATTCCCCAAATACTGCCTCTGCGGATGAAATACAGCGACGCAAAGATGCCAAACAGCGTCAGATTGATAAATGCCAGCACCGTAATTCCACTGTTCAGCAGATGCAGCGCCGCAAACAGCAGCGCGTTGGCGAGCACTGCGGCGTACACCGGGTAGCGCCTCGCGTATGAACCGAGGAAATAGCCGCGGCACAGTATCTCCTCCGACATGCCCTGCACCATGTAGCCGAGCAGATACAGGATAAAGACACCGAAGGAAAACGTCTTCGAAATCCCGTCAAACTTCAGTCCTCCGGTCAATACCGCCAATCCCACACACGCCGAGAAGAACAGAAATCCCAGCAATAGCCCCAGCAGGTATTCCTTCACCATGTTTTTCTTCACAAAACCCAGCGTCCGCAGCTTGCGCTTCTGGAGAAAACGACAGAACAGAAAAACCACTCCAATCATCATCGCAGTTGCGAACAGGCTCACAATCAAATACCAGTTCGAGGACATCATACGCTGGCTGAGCGCCTGCGTAGCTTCAAGCATTTTCTGCGGATCGCCGCTGGCCACCGCATCCTGATACGCCCCGTCTGTAGCCACTGCGACCACGCTCGCCGGAAACATCGCAATAGTCTCTGCAAAAGAACCTACAAAAAACACGCCAAGAAACAACAGAAATTCCAAAATCCACAACAAACCCTTCTGACTTTGCGCTGTCTCCACAATGGTCTTTGAACGCGCAATCAAATCCTTCATAACCAAATCCTCCTTATTCTTACTCAATAAACAGCACTCCCAGCGTCCCCGGGCCGCAATGGCTGGAAACAACTCCGCCGGCCCTTGTCTCCAGAATCTCGTCAAACAGCTGCAGGCTCTTGAGATAATCCCTCACTGCATCGACGATTTCCGCGTCAGAGCCGGAATGGGTGATGAACACACGATCCTTCTTTGCGCGGCGCATCGCCTCCTCCAGATCCTCCGCATATGACAGAAGGACCTTCTGCATTGTTCCGCGGTACTTCTTGTCGCTGTGCATCACTCCGTTCTCCACAACAATGCGGGGGTGCAGCTTGATCGTGCTTCCCAGCATCGCGGACAGGCCGCTGCATCTGCCGCCCCGGTGGAGATACACGAGCGTATCCACGACAAAGCTCGCCCGGACACGCGGAACCAGCTCATTGATTTTTTTCACAATCTGCTCCGCAGGCTCTCCCTCTTTTGCCAGAATGGCAGCCTCAATGACAAGCAGGCCAATCCCCGTCGAGAGATTCTTGCTGTCAATCACATAAATCCGATTGTCCTCATCGAGCATTGTTGCAGCCATGTGAAAAATCGCGTTGGCGGAGGACATCGACTCGGAAATCGAAAAGACAACCGCCTCATCCCCCGGCTGAAGCAGCGACTGATAAACCTCGATCACTCTTTCCACCGGTGGCGCGGAGGTCTTCGGCGTCGTCTTATTCTCGTCCGCCCAGCGGAAAATTTCATCGGGTGTAATATCCACGCCATCGGCATGCTCTTCATCTCCCAGCACAATGTTGAGCGGCACAACGGTAATGCCGTATCTCTCAACCAGCTCCTTTGACAAATCACAGGTACTGTCAGCTACTATGTGGACCATAAAATCCCCCCTTCTATTTCTGCGTTATTTTGCAACCACCTTCGCAAACGTCTTCTTGCCGCGTTTCACCATCTTGCCGTCTCCCGCGAAATCCGCCAGCTTGTAGGTTGTGCCGATATCCGTGATCTTCTCGCCGTCCACAGAGACACCGCCCTGCTGCACTGCGCGGCGGGCATCCCCGCGGCTGTCGCACAGACCTGCCTTCACCAGAACCGCCATGATGTCCATGTCACGCTCCGCGAAGTCCGCCTCCGTCACCTCCACAGTGGGCATATTGGCGGAATCCCCGCCTCCGGCAAACAGCGCATGAGCGGCCTCCTTCGCCTTCTCTGCTTCCTCCTCGCCGTGCACCAGCTTCGTCAGCTCATATGCAAGGATCTCCTTGGCTTCATTGAGCTTTGCGCCCTCCCAGCCGTCCATTTTCTCAATCTCCTCCAGCGGAAGGAAGGTCAGCATACGGATGCATTTCAAGACATCCGCATCCGCCACGTTTCTCCAGTACTGGAAAAACTCAAAGGGCGAGGTTTTGTTCGGGTCAAGCCACACCGCGTTGCCGGCGGTCTTTCCCATCTTGTTCCCCTGCGAGTCTGTCAGGAGCGTGATCGTCATGGCGTGCGCGTCTTTTCCGAGCTTGCGGCGAATCAGCTCCGTCCCGCCGAGCATATTGCTCCACTGGTCGTCGCCGCCGAACTGCATGTTGCAGTTGTATTTCTGGTACAGCATGTAGAAGTCGTAGCTCTGCATGATCATGTAGTTGAACTCCAGAAAACTCAAGCCCTTTTCCATTCTCTGCTTGTAGCA
>JAFLRQ010000109.1 GCA_022511395.1 Agathobacter sp.
TGTCATACATCTGATCCGCATTGCCGTGATCCGCCACCACCAAAAGCGCTGTGCCGGTGCGCCTGCAGGCCTCCGCAATCCTTGCAAGCTGCAAGTCTACGCTCTCCACAGCGATTCTTGTAGCCTGCAAATTTCCCGTGTGTCCCACCATATCCCCGTTGGCAAAATTGCATCTCATAAAGCGATAGCTCCCGCTCTCAATCGCCTCTATCATTTTGTCCGCGACCTCGGCGGCCTTCATATGGGGACGCTGGTCGAAGGGAACATTGTCCGAGGGAATCTCACAGTACTCCTCGTATTCCTCACTGACCTTTCCGCTGCGGTTGCCGTTCCAGAAATAGGTGACATGTCCATACTTCTGAGTCTCTGAGACCGCATATTCCGCAACCTTGTTTTGAACCAATACCTCCGTCAGAGTATTCACAATCTTAGGCGGCGCCACCAGATACTTTTCCGGAAGCTTCAGATCTCCGTCATACTGCAGCATCCCCGCATATTTCACCTTTGGTCTCGCCCCCCGATCAAAATAAGGAAACTCCTCCTGCTCAAAAGCCATGGACAGCTCAATGGCACGATCCCCCCTGAAGTTAAAGAGAATCACACTGTCGCCGTCAAGGATTCTTCCCACCGGCTCTCCCCCGTCCGCAATGACAAAGGCGGGCAGGTACTGGTCCGAGTCACAGCCCTCCTGCCGGAAAGCCTCTATGGCCGTCCTGGCGTCGGCAAAGGTGCGCCCCTCTCCTTTTACGTGGGTTTCCCAGCCCTTCCTGACCATATCCCAATCCGCCTGATACCGGTCCATTGTGATGCACATTCTTCCGCCGCCGCTGGCGATGCGGGCGTCAAAGGAGTCGGAATTTAATGCGTCAAAAGCCTTTTCCAGCATATCCACGTACTCCAGCGCCGACTGTGCCGGAACATCCCTCCCGTCCAGCAGGGCATGCACCCGGCAGGTTCTCACACCGTTTTCCTTGGCTTTTCCCAGCATGGCGATCAGGTGATGGATATTAGAATGAACATTTCCGTCCGACAGCAAACCGATAAAGTGGAGCGTTGACTGATGGTCAACACAATTCTTAACCAGCTCTCTCCATGTGTCCGAAGCAAAAACACTGCCGTTTTCCAAAGACTCATTTACCAATCTGGCACCCTGAGAATAGATCTGACCGCACCCCAAAGCATTGTGTCCCACCTCACTGTTTCCCATGTCGTCGTCCGTGGGAAGACCCACCGCAGTACCGTGAGCGGCCAGCATGCAGTTTGGATTTTCCGCCATCAGGCGGTCAAGCGTGGGCGTGGATGCCTGCCACACCATATCTCCGCTGTCCCTGCCGCCAATTCCCACACCATCCATAATTACCAGAGCAATATTGTTCATGATACCCCCCCTTTCCCAAAAAAGAGACCAAACGATATTCCCTTTCGGGCCTATGGTTTAGCCTCATCCTTTCCGATGCGATATTTCTGTAACCCATTATATCCATTCAATCGGGCAAAATCAATATTTTTCCTTCAATCAGGCGCACTATCTCGCCCTCACCTGATATGCTTGATAGATTTTATAGCCCGCCAACCACAAAATCCCAGCCGTCACAAGATACAGGATGGGGACAAACTGCATACCGTTCAGATAAGTCCCAAAGAACGGAACCAGCCGGCAGTCCAAAACATTCCATATCGTGAGGTACGAGCAGGGAAGATAATCCCAGATCTGCGCCAACACCCGATAATGATATGGGATGTTCACAAACATAGACAAAAGGATGATGCCGCCAATCACAGACAGCGTTCCAATCCCGTTTCGCAAAATTTCCGACAGGACCATCGTAAAAATACCTGTCAGGATGGATGCTATAAGCATGAGTCCATAGGCGATCAAAACGGCCTGGCCCACGCTCAGCGGCAGAGAACAGTCCGGGTATATGAGCTGAAGCGCTGCCCCAAATCCTTCACCGCCCAAAATCGCCAAAGACAGTGCAAACACGGCTATCGTATAAAGAAGTGAAATTCCCGCCGCAAAACCGATACCGGCAAACAATTTTGCCAGATACAGCGTCCCCTTTCCATTGCGGCTGCAGAGAATCAACTGATCGGTCTTTCTGGACTGCTCGATCGTAAAAACATTGGACAGGCAAATGGCAATCGTCAATTGCGCCATAAGTCCAAGGGTATAAAAAACAACAAACAATCTTTCCCATCCTTCATTATAGGCATATGTAAAAGGTTTTTCTACAGAGAGCTCCTGCTGCCGCCAATACTCTTTTTCTCCCTCGCTCAGATAATAACCGTCCCAATAATTCTCCAGCATATCCTGCCGTTTTCTGTACAGATCCGCTTCATCCGCTTTCCAGTCCATAGCGGCAGAAACCGTCATACCAGTGGTGGCACGCACAAAATTAAAGACAGCGCTATAGGGAAAGGCATACTCCCAGTATTCCTCCGTTCCGACATAAGGCACCTCTGCATCAGTCGGTATCTTCCCGTAGGCATCCCATGTCTCCTTTAGCAGCTGCTGGTCAATGACCCTCCCGGACAGCGCCCTCTGCGCTGCTCTGGTTTTCTGGAATATGCCGTAATTGGAATCCAGCCTTTCCCCGTCTACATAATACCCTGCCAGAAACCGGCCGCATACAGTAAACCCAGCCAAAACCAACATTGCAGCAACCGTAATCCAGACAATTTTTCTTGACAGAAGCTTTTTTAACTCAAATCGATACAGGGTCCGTAAATTTTTCATTTTCCTTCCTCCTCAAACTGCCGCAGATAAAAGTCCTCCAGATCCTCTTTCCCTTCCTCCCATTTGTCCTGATAGATCATCTGCCCGTCCTTCATCATCAGCACCATATCGGCAATATGTTCAATGTCGGAAACAATGTGGGTGGAAAGCACAACGATGCTCGACTTTCCTAATTCCTGAATCAGATTCCGGAATCTCACACGTTCTTTCGGGTCCAATCCCGCTGTCGGCTCATCCAAGACAAGAAGCTTTGGATCATTCAACAGGGCCTGCGCAATGCCGAGGCGCTGCTTCATTCCGCCGGAATACGTTTTTATCTTTTTCTCCCCCTCATTCTCCAGAGCAACCAGCTTTAACAATTCAGGAACCCTCTGCTTCGCAAGCGATTTTGGCAGCCCCTTTAAGGCCGCCATATAGAACAGAAAATCCGTCCCCCGAAATTCCGGGTAATAGCCAAAGTCCTGGGGAAGATAGCCCAAAACCGCCCGGTATCCTTCGGTTGACACATCCATATGGTCAAAGGAAATGGTTCCGCCGGTCGGCTTTAGGATTCCGCAGATCATGCGCATCAGCGTGGTCTTTCCCGCCCCGTTCGCTCCCAGCAAGCCGTACACGCCCTTTTGCATTTTCAGTGAAATTCGGTCCACGGCAATTTTGTTCTGATATTGCTTTGATACTCTGTCTATGACAAGTTCCATCTCAATTCCTCCGTCTGTTGTACCATTTTTTTCGTTTCTTTTATGCATAAAATGATCAAACCAATCAGCGCTGCCATCGACCATTCAAAATGGCTGATAAAAAATACACTGACATTGCTCAGCAGAAAGTGTATGGCACTGATGCAGACTGCCACACCCACACAGGCGTAAAGTCCCTCTTTTCCCCGCACATTTCTGGTTATCCATAATCCCGCCACATCCGTCAGCAGATAAGGGATCAGCAAATACACCCCCACCTGCGGCAGAGTAAATGTGCTGTGGACATAGGCAAGCGGCATCAACAGGCACAATAAAAGCAGATGGAATACGCCCAGTATCCCCATCCTTGCAAGCACAACATTTCTCAGGGAAAAGCGGGATGACATTTCCAGCTCCTCCATTCCATAGGTCATAGACCGGGAATTTTCTGTGACTGCCGACAGTGCAAGGAACGGCATAAAGGCGGAAATGATCCACAGCATATCCATTTTCAAAAAACAGGCTCCTGCCAGCGACAATGCAAAAAGAAACATCGACATTGCCAGCACCCGCTTTCGAATATATCCCGCCTGTGACAACATAAAGGATAAAATGCTTACCCTCTGCCCGGGAGCATTTCGCAAAAATTCCTGCTTGTGCATGGGAGCAGGCGCTTCAAATGCTCCCCTTATCGCGTCTCTCAGTTTTCTGTTCACACGAATTCCTCCCTTCCTAACTGCTCCTTGATCTGCTTTATGGCACTGTTTGTCTTTCGATATACCGCAAACCTTGAGATCCCCATAATATTACAGATAACAGAGATCGGCACCTCATTGACATAGCGCAGAAGCAGCACCTCCTGGCTCTCCCTGTCCAGATTAAGCAGCGCCGCTTTCACAGACACAGAAGCGATCACCCGCTCTTCCATATCTGCAGGATCTGCGCCGGCCTGTACTTCCGGCAATTGCTCCAATGGCTGTCTGCGGAATTCATCGATGCAGAGGTTGCGGGCTATCGTATAAAGATACTGCAAAGATTTCCCTCTTTCCTCATACCGGCTGTTGTCAAAATACCGAAGGAATGTCTCCTGGGTGACATCCTCCGCCGCTTCCTTATGCTTCAATTTAAAATAACAATAACGGTATATCTTATCGTACTGCTCACTTAAATCCATAGCTGCCCGCTTGAAACCTCCTCCCATTATGATTAACGGCCAAAGCCTGCCACATGTGCGACTTATGATAAAAAAAGCCGTGAAAATAATGAGATGAAGCATCCCCTTATTTCACGGCATTAGCTCGCGTTTCTAATATACGATTACATGAAAACTCAATCACTGAAATCGCTGTCCAATATCACATCAAAATCATATTCCGGGTAAAGCTGCTTCATTTGTCTGATCAGGCTGTCGCGAATTTCATCCTTCCGCCCCGATTTAAAATCAATGATCAGATCAAAGGAGACCAGCATTTTTTCCGCATCTGTATAAAAGCCGTGCATCTGAAGAATCGCCGGCTCAGCCTTCATAAGCTCCGACAGCCTGCCCTTCATTTCCGCAAAAAAACTGTCTGCTGTGTTAGAGGCGTAAATCCCAACTGTCAGAACAATGCCGTAATTCAGATAGACATTCTCTGTGATATTTCGGGTCAGCCTGTGGATCTCGCGGGCGGTCATGTCATCGGGCAGCTCCAGATGGACGGAACCGATGATTTTCTCCGGGCCGTACCGGTGCAGGGTCAGGTCATACGCGCCCACAACACCCGGATATTCACACAGGTGTTTTTTGAGGTTCAGCGAAAGCTCGCTGTCCACGCGCGCCCCGATCAATCCGCTGAGACTCTCCATAAGGATTTCGACGCCGCTTTTTAGAATAATGACAGCAATCACAACGCCGAGATACCCCTCAATGCTGATACGCCACAGCATCGAAACAACCGCCGCAGCAAGTGTGGACAATGAGATTACAGAGTCAAAGACTGCATCTGTACCGGAGGCAGCCAGCGATTCCGACTGCAGCTTTTTCCCCTCGCTTTTTACATATCGCCCAAGCAGGAACTTTACCGCCACTGAGGCTGCGATGATCACAAGGGATGGCAGCGTGTAGCTTGCCGCTTCCGGCTGAAGTATTTTCACAAAGGATTCCCGGAATGAAGTCAAGCCTGCGATCAGAATGATCACTGCAATCGTGACGGAGCTGATATATTCAATTCGGCCATAGCCGTAGGGATGCTTCTTGTCCGGGGCTTTTCCCGCCAGCTTCGTCCCAACGATGGTAATGACAGAGCTCAGCGCGTCGCTCAGATTATTGACTGCGTCCATGAGGATGGCGACAGATCCGGTGATCAAACCGACCGCACCCTTGAAAGCCACCAGGACAATATTGACCACAATCCCGATGATGCTGATCCTTACAATCTTCTTACTGCGTTCCATAAAATCGCCTCTCT
>JAFLRQ010000011.1:0-18795 GCA_022511395.1 Agathobacter sp.
TGCCACGGCAATATCTGCCGTTCCACCATGTGCCAGAGTGTTTTTGCCGACATGGTTGCCCGGCGCGGCCTGGCGGATATGTTTGAGATTGATTCGGCGGCAACCAGCAGGGAGGAGATTGGCAATTCGCCGCACTATGGGACGGTGCGGAAGCTGCAGCAGGAAGGAATTCCGCTGATTCCGCATCGGGCCAGACAGATGACCAGGGATGATTACGTGTACTATGATTATCTGATTGGGATGGACAGCGAGAATATCCGGGGCATGACAAGGATCGCCGGAGGCAGTGACAGTCAGGGAAAGATCTATAAGCTGCTGGAGTTTGCGGAGCGCGGGAATGACCGCGGTTCTGCAGGTGGAAGCGCGGGACGGGTGCGGGATGTGGCTGACCCGTGGTACACCGGGGACTTCGAGGCGACTTATCGGGATGTGACAAGGGGCTTGTCAGGCTTTATGGATTTTCTGGAGCAGACGATAACTACGGGTGCTTCGAAAAAATGTATGGATTGATAAATTGCGTCGAATATAGTATAATGAATAAGATTCGGTGTAAGAGAATCAAAAACGCAGTGGAGCAGTTGAAAGTTTGATGGCCGGGGGATTGATTGGAGCTGATAATCCCGTGTCGAAGGGGGCAGTATAGAGAATGAGAGTTATTACGGTAAAGGCGGGAGAAGCCGTTGCAAAGCGCCAGGAAAAAGTGATGGAGTGGTATTTGATACAGGAGGGCTCCGTGGTGCGGCAGTTTGCGTTCGCGGAATCCGTGATGTTGCGCAATGCAATCATCGGCATTATGGAGGGCGAGTGGTTTTCCTGTGATTATATGGCGAAGGAGGATTGCACGCTCATTGCGATCCCGTGTAAAAATGCGATGGATCTGCAGGTCATGCTGCATGAGCACGAAAATTTTCGTCCCATATTCCTCCGGACTGCCGTGGAACAGAGACATCAGCTTTTGTGTCTGTATGCGGATCTGCAGAAAAAGGCTAAGCGGCTGCACCACATAGCGGAGACATTGTACAACGACTATAAGGGTCAGTGCGCGGAGCTTTTGCTGAATGAGCAGCCGTTTCCCCGCATGGAGAGCTTTAAGGCCCTCAAGATGCAGCATGTTGCGGAAAATTGGGAGATTGCCAACAGTAACAGTCTCGTCAAGACTTATCTTGGCGAGTACATGCAGTTAATGGTGAAGGATGATGGACTTTGTGTCGGCGCAATCATGGAAGCGTCGGCGCAGATGCGCCGCGTTACACAGGGTATTGGGGAGATGGTGCGCTATCTGATGTCAAATTCTGATATTTTGTGTGCGGATTCCGGAAGTGATATTTTTCACTTGTTTTTTGATATGGCGGTACAGTTGTCCCAGAAAAAGAGGGATGTGGCGCCGGCGCGCTCCCATATGATACAGATTGTGGATGTCATGGAGGAGCTGGGAATTTATGGGAAGGATCGCATCAGTGAGCAGCGCCGATACTGCGAAAACTATGATTTCGAAGGCAGCTCCGAAGGGCAAATCAATGTGGTTCAAGAGGACTGCGTGAAGTATATTTTGGAGTATGCGGAGTATGAGCAAGCAAAGATCCGCGAGTTCAAGGAAACGCTAAAAAAATACCGGGAGCTTGCTGATCCGCAGTCTACCGAGGACGATGCAAGGCGTCTGCGCAGGGATATTTCTAACGTATTTTATGATGTGTACGAGAAAGCGTTTTTCCGCTCCATTATGGAGGGAGGAAAAGCAGATCCGATTCTCTCCATGTTTTTTAATTTCGGATTTATGGATGTGGCACTGCTCGGAGAGGAGAAAACGAACGCACTTTATAATCTGGCGGACTCTCTGAATTTCTTCCTTTCGGATCACGTATTTACGATTTATGAGTGGCTGCGGCGCATTTTTCGCGGAGAGAAGGAGCCCAGCCGCAACGAGTTTGATCAGGATTACAACGGTTATCTGACGGAACAGAAACGCCTTGGAGAGATTACGGAAGCGCAGATGCTTGCGTACAGGGATGACTATATGCGCAAGGTCAGTTTCGAAATCCGGAACGTATTCCAGACCGGAAACCGTGTTACATACGGGCATGTGACCACTTTTTGTCCGGTTATTTCGGATGCAGACCTCATTATGGCGCTGGAAAAGATGGTGGTGACCGCAGAGCGCATTGAGACGGCAATCAACAAAGTGAGGCAGTTGGATTACTCGGTGCTTTACCGCGAGGTGCTCTTCTCGGACGTGAGTCGGGGCATCAATCAGGAATGGTGTATGAAGGAGGTTATGCCGGATGTGATCCTCATGCCGAATGCGGGGAGCAAGGCGCTGATGTGGCAGGAGGTTTCCGGCGCAAAAAGCGACACGCCGGCGCGTTTCCTTTTCCCGATTCTCACCTCAGCGGATCTGGACGAGCAGATGGTGGAGATCTTGGGGCGCTATCGCTGGGAGATCTGTCGCCGGATTCAGGGCGTGTACTGGAATGACTTGAGAGAGAAGTCCCTCACCTCAGAGTTTTATGATTATGTGCAGTTTTACCGCAAAAACACAGAGTTGTCCGCTGAGGCCAAGGAGAAGCTCAAGACGGCGCTTGCGCGGGCGAGAAACAACTATCGCGAGGTGTTTGTCAAGGATTACCAGAACTGGGTCAAATATGAGTCTCAGGGGAGCTTCCGCCTGAACAAGGTGTCGAGGAATATTTTGATGAGATACTGTCCGTTCTCCAAAGAGGTGCGTCAGACTCTGATGTCCAATCCGGTGTATCAGCTGGCATTTACGAAGCATGAGGCGGAGAATCGCAAAGCGTTGCAGCGCATTACCGCGCTTTATGATAAGTATGAGGCGGCAGGAGGAACGATTACTGCGTTGTTGAAGGATAACCTGAAATATTATCAAATGTAAGAAAAGGGAGTGTTTGTTTGGCGCGTACCATCGAGGCGGTTGCACATATCCGTACACCCTATCCGGAAAAATTTGGAATTCCCCGGCAGAGCGGATTAGTTGCCGCAGAGAGCGAGATCATATTTACGCCGAAATATCGCAGCGCGGATGCGGTGCGGGGGATTGAGGAGTTCTCCCACCTGTGGCTGCTGTGGGAGTTTTCCGAAGCGAAGCAGGATGCGTTTGTGCCGCTGGTGTTTCCGCCGCGTCTGGGAGGAAAAGAGAAGCGCGGAGTTTTTGCCACGCGCTCGCCGTTTCGCCCAAATTCGATTGGACTTTCCTCGGTGCGGCTTTTGGAGGTGCGTCAGGATACCGGATTGGGACCGGTTCTGCGCGTACAGGGCGCGGATCTTCTGGACGGTACGCCGATTTTTGATATCAAACCGTATCTGCCCTATACAGATGCTCACCCGGAGGCGGCGGGAGGTTTCGGGCAGCGGCACAGCGGGGATGTGATCCGGGTGGAATTTCCGGAGGAGCTTTTGAAACGGCTGCCGGAGGAGCTTCGTGATCCTGTTCTTGAACTGCTCGCTCAGGACCCCCGGGCGGCATACCATAGGCAGAGGGAATATGAGTACGGTATGGCATTCGGGGATTATGATATCGGTTTTACTGTGCAGGATGAAGTGCTCTTCGTGCGCTCGGTGACGCGGCGGGATTCGGAGGATTTCCGGAAAATAAAGGGATGAAGCCGATGGATATTTTAACAAAGGAAGGATTGGTGACTTAGACAAATGAGTGATTTAAAGGATTATATCAGAAGTATTCCTGATTTCCCAAAGAAGGGAATTCTCTTTCGGGATGTGACCAGTATTTTGCAGACTGCCGAGGGGTTAAGGCTCTCGATTGACGAGCTCGTGAAACGTCTGGAGAACGTGGAGTTTGATGTGATTGCGGGGGCGGAGAGCCGCGGATTCCTGTTTGGGATGCCGGTGGCATATCTGTTAAACAAGCCCTTTGTGCCGATCCGTAAGCAGGGAAAGCTTCCCTGTGAGACCCTTTCCAAGAGCTATGATCTGGAGTACGGTACTGCCGTTATTGAGGTACATAAGGATGCAATTACACCCGGAATGAAGGTGATTTTGTTCGATGATCTGATCGCGACCGGCGGTACAATCAAGGCGGCGGCAGAGCTCGTGGAGGAGCTGGGCGGCGAGGTGGTAGAGTGCCTGTTTCTCATGGAGCTGGTTGATCTGGGAGGCAGGGAGGTTTTAAAGGATTATCGAGTGGAATCCGTCGTGCAGTTTGAAGGGGAATAGCACAGAAACATTTTGCATATTTCGTATTAATAATGAACATACTCTCTCTAAAAACGAAAGGGAGATCAAGTATGGGTCAACAAGTTGGAAGTGGGAGTCTCTGTTTCGCAGAGGCTCCTTTTATTTTGGCATCCGCCTCAGTGGTCGGGAAGAAAGAGGGAGAGGGACCTCTGGCCGAGAAATTTGACTGCATTGGCGAGGATGACAAGTTCGGGCAGGATACCTGGGAGGCTGCCGAGAGCACTCTTCAGAAGGAGGCTCTTACGCTTGCGCTTGGAAAGGCAAACAAAAAACCGGAGGATATGCGTTACCTCTTTGCGGGAGATCTGCTGGGACAGCTGATTGCCTCCTCCTTTGGATTAAAAACGTTTCAGATACCCTTGTTTGGAATCTATGGCGCCTGCTCCACCTGCGGAGAGGCATTAGCGCTTGCTGCGATGACAGTGGCGGCCGGATACGCGGATTATGTAGCGACTGTGACCTCCAGCCATTTTGCCAGCGCGGAAAAACAGTTTCGCTTCCCGCTCGGTTACGCGAACCAGCGGCCGGTGGCGGCGACCTGGACGGTGACGGGCGGAGGGGCATATATTGTGGCGAGTGAATCAATTCTTGCAAAATCTAGTGGTAATGATGCTCCTTTGGCAAAAATTGCAGGGATTACCACCGGTAAAATTGTGGATTTCGGAGTCAAGGATTCGATGAATATGGGAGCGGCGATGGCACCGGCCGCCTGCGAGCTGATCGCCCAGCACTTGGAGGATTTTGAACGGAAACCGGAGGACTATGACGCAATTGTCACAGGAGACTTAGGTCTGGTGGGGCAGGAAATCCTGATCAAACTGCTCAGGGATAAAGATATTGATATCAGTGGCGTGCATGAGGACTGCGGCATCAAGATTTTTGACAACGAGGCTCAGGGAACGGGCTCAGGCGGGAGTGGCTGCGGCTGCGCGGCTGCGACACTCTCCGCACATTATCTCCCGAAGCTGGCGAACGGCGAGTGGAGCCGGATTCTGTTCGTGCCCACCGGCGCGCTTTTGTCCACAGTCAGCTTCAATGAGGGAGAGTCGGTTCCGGGCATTGCGCACGGAGTGGTGATTGAGAGCTGCAAGAAGTAGGGAGGAATAGAGGATGGAATATTTTATTGCATTTGCGGTGGGGGGATTGATCTGCGCCCTGACGCAGATTTTGATGGAGAAGACGAAGATGCTGCCCGGAAGGATCATGGTGCTGTTGGTTTGTCTGGGAGCAGTGCTGGGAGCAGTTCAGATTTACGGGCCGTTTTCTGAGTGGGCGGGAGCAGGCGCGAATGTGCCCCTGCTCGGTTTTGGCAACAACCTTTGGAAGGGCGTGAAGGAGATGGTGGATGAGAAGGGATTCAGCGGTATTTTCCTCGGCGGCTTTAAAAACTGTGCTGCAGGGCTTTCCGCGGCACTGGTCTTTTCTTACCTTGCATCTCTGGTAAGCCAGCCTAAAATGAAAAAATAATTTTTTTCATTGTTTTATGCAGCGCTGTGTATTATACTTCAAGGTGAGTGCGACTTCTGTCCGTGCTCATGTATAGAACTGTGATTTCCGCTCATACTATCTCTGTAATTCAGATACATTTAATAGAGAAGGAGATCAGTAGAATGAGGAAAATCAAACTTTTTATGACAGGATGCCTGTTGACCGCATGTATGTGTCTCTTTGCGGCATGTGGAACGATGGATGATAGCACAAACGATGGAACCACGAACAATGGAACCACGAACAATGGAACCACAAACAACGGTACAACGGGTAATGGAACCACAAACAACGGTACAACGGGTAATGGAACCACAAACAACGGCACAACAGGCAACGGAACCACGAACAATGGCACCACAAATAATGGCACAACGGGTAACGGAACCACAAACAATGGCACTACAAACAACGGGAGCAGCATCGGCAACGATATAGGGAATCTCGGCGATGACGTGGTGGACGGTATCAAAGATGCCGGCGGCGCGATTGTGGACGGTGTGGAGGATATGACCGGCACCGGAAGGATGGGAGGTTCTGGTACTCCGGCTGCTCGATAAGGAGCTTTATGCAGGCGGCAGCTTATGAAAAACTGACTCAGTCGTTTCGTAATCATCCGAAACTGACTAAGTCAGTACATATTTTTAACAGAGTTTTGACAGGGATGGTGTTTGCTGCCTATCCGCTGCTTTTGCTTTATCTGGCGGCGGAGAGGGAAAAAACACTGTACCTGTCTGTCATTGTGCCCCTTGACGGTTTTCTGATTGTGAGCGTTTTTCGTTATCTGTTTAACCGCCAAAGACCTTATGAGCGCTATGATTTTAAACCAGCGATCCCCAAGGACACTAAAGGCAAGTCATTTCCCAGCAGGCATGTGTTTTCGGCAGCAGTGATTGCAGTGACTTTTCTGGTGCAAAGGAATCCGATTCTGGTGGGGTTGGGGGCAGGCCTGATCGTCGCTGCCCTTATTATCGGAGTGATCCGTGTTATTGCCGGGGTTCATTATGTCAGCGATGTCCTTGCCGCGTGGGCGTGCGCCGGGATCGGCTGGATCATATATGCCATTTTTTTGTAATTTTGTGTAAATAATGCTGGCGTAAACGCGAAGAAACGAATATAATGATACCATGGTCGCCTAACAATAATTATACAGGAGGAAAAGGGAATGACGCTTGCAAAAGCTGTATCGACGAGGTATAATAAAACAATCGAGAAATGCAGCAGCAAAGAAATTTTTTTCGCAATTCTCGACATGATAAAGGAGCTGGCAAAGGAGAAGGAGATCAACGAGGGAAAGAAAAAGGTCTACTATATTTCAGCCGAGTTTCTGATCGGAAAGCTTCTCTCCAACAACCTGATCAATCTGGGACTTTATGAGGCAGTAGACGCCGAACTCAGAGCCTCCGGCAAGAGCATTGCGGAGATTGAGGAGGCGGAGCCGGAGCCTTCCTTGGGCAACGGCGGATTGGGGCGGCTGGCCGCATGCTTTCTGGATTCCATTGCGACTCTTGGGATCAACGGGGACGGTGTGGGCTTAAACTATCACTACGGCCTTTTTCAGCAGAAATTTCAAAATAATCTGCAGGTGGAGGCCCCGAACCCATGGATTACCATGCAGAGCTGGCTGACAAAGACGGAGAAGACTTATCCGGTGCTGTTTGGCGGTTTTACTGTGCAGTCCAGAATGTACGATATCGATGTAATCGGTTACAATAACTGTACCACAAAGCTGCATCTGTTTGATATTGAGTCCGTAAACGAGAACCTTGTGGGCGATACGATCGATTTTAATAAAGAGGATATCGCTGGCAACCTCACGCTTTTTCTGTATCCGGATGACTCAGACGACAAGGGACGCCTCCTGCGCGTGTACCAGCAGTATTTTATGGTCAGCAACGCGGCAAGGCTGATCCTCGAGGAGGCGGAGGCGAAGGGCTCCAACCTGCATGATCTGGCGGATTACGCAGTGGTTCAGATCAATGACACGCACCCGTCCATGATTATTCCGGAACTGATTCGTCTTCTCCAGGAGAAGGGATTTCTGATGGACGAGGCGATCTCTGTGGTGTCCAAGGTCTGTGCGTATACAAACCACACGATTCTTGCGGAGGCGCTGGAAAAGTGGCCTCTTGCATTCTTGGAGAAGGCGGTGCCGCAGCTAGTGCCGATCATCCGGGAGCTGGACAATCGCGTGCGGCGCAAGGTGAAGGATGAGACAACCTACATCATAGCCGATGACCTGGTGCACATGGCGCATATGGATATCCATTACGGTTTCAGTGTGAATGGTGTCGCGCATCTGCACACAGAAATTTTGAAGGATGCGGAGCTCAACAACTTTTATAAGCTCTATCCGCAGAAATTTAACAACAAGACAAACGGCATTACCTTCCGCAGATGGCTGATGCTCTGCAATCCGGAGCTTTCGGCACTGATCACCGAACTGATTGGAGACGGTTGGAAGCAGAATGCCACCGAGCTGGAAAAGCTGGGGGCCTACGCCAAGGATCGCGCGGTTTTGGAGAAGCTTCTGGAGGTAAAAAGCTTAAAGAAGGCGCAATTGTGCGAGTATTTGGAACTCACACAGGGTATCAGGCCGGATGACAAGGCAATTTTCGACATACAGGTAAAGCGTCTGCATGAGTACAAGAGACAGCAGATGAATGCGCTGTATGTGATTCACAAATATTTTGAAATTAAGGAGGGCAAAAAGCCCACGATTCCGATCAACGTATTTTTCGGTGGGAAGGCGGCCGCGGCATACATCATCGCAAAAGATATTATTCATCTGATTTTATGCCTGCAGGAGATCGTCAACAATGATCCGGAGGTCAGTCCGTACCTCAAGGTGTTCATGGTGGAAAATTACAATGTGACGCTGGCAGAAAAGATGATTCCTGCCTGCGACATTTCCGAGCAGATTTCGCTTGCCTCCAAAGAGGCATCAGGAACCGGAAACATGAAATTTATGCTCAACGGAGCCGTGACACTCGGCACGATGGACGGGGCGAACGTGGAGATTGCCCAGTTGGTCGGAAAGGACAATATTTTCACGTTTGGTGAGGATTCCCAGACTGTGATTGACCGCTATGCGAGAAAAGATTACAAGTCAAGGGATTACTACGAGAAAAACAAGAAGCTCAAGAGAGCTGTGGACTTCATCGTCAGCGATGAGATGATGGAGGTGGGATGCAGCGAGAATCTTGAGCGTCTGTACAAGGAGCTTTTGAATAAGGATTGGTTTATGACCTTCCCTGATTTTGATATGTATACTGCAGCCAGAGAGAAAGCATATGATGCCTATGCGGACCGCAGTTCATGGGCCGCGAAGATGCTTGTGAATATCAGCATGGCAGGATTCTTCTCCTCTGACCGCACAATTGAACAGTATAACAACGAAATCTGGAAGCTGAATTAGTTTTTGGTGCAAAAAAATATAAAGGAGAGATTTAGGTTGTGTCAGATTCAAACAACAATGTCACTCGGCCAACGAGAGGGTATAACCTGTTGAATTTTGGGAAGGGCATGTCAATTGCTTCCCTCGTCTTAGGTATCTGCGGATTGATTGCATGGTATAATCCATTGTTTGGATACCCGATAGCCATCGTCGGAATTATTCTCGGCATCATCGGTAAGAAGAAGGGTGGAAAAAGGATGGCACTTGCCGGTATTATATGTTCTGCGATCTCTCTTGTCGCGACGCTTGCCAACTCTATTGCGGGAGCATTGTTGCTTGGTGGGTATTTTGATAAGTAGAACCGTCTGGAGCGTTGATCTGTCCTCTCATATCGAGCGGACAGATTTTTGTATACCAGGGTCAAAATGTCAACCTTGCTCTTGCTTGCAAGAAAGCAATAACCTATCGGAGAAACCATGAGAAAAAAAAGTAAAACAATATGGAAAAAACAGGGAATCTTATTGGCGCTCTGCGCGTGCATGCTTGCCGCCTGCGGGGAACAGAAAGGTCTCGAGGAGGACGCATACCGCCAGTATGGGATCAACTGCTTTAAGAGCGGAAAATACACGGAGGCCATTGATGCCTTTCAGACGGCACTGGACTATGCGGGAGGGAAGGTCGGCGAAAAGGAGCTTGATATCTGCTTTTACAAGGCGAAAGCCCAGTATCTGAGCGGAGACTCGGATGCGGCGATGGTGACCTATGATTCCGTGATTACATACAATAAGGACGCGCGGGCATACTATCTGCGCGGCGAACTCCTGTTTGCGCTCGGGAGACGCGAGGAGGCTCTTGCAGACTATAAGACCGCGATTGAGACGGGCGGGAAGAATTACGAGATTTACATCGGAATTTACTCGACGCTGAACGCCAACGGCATGACTGAGGATGCAAGGAAATACCTGAATAATGCAATGCAGATCGAGGGCGACAAGCCCACGGATTGTCTCTATAAGGGAAGGATCAGCAGTTTGTTGGGAGATTTTGACAACGCGGAGACTTATTTGAAGAAAGCCCTGGAGGGCGGAGAAATTCTGGCCACATATTATTTGGGACAGATCTGCGAGAAAAAGGGAGATCATGAGAGTGCCAAAGAGTATCTGGATCAATATCTGGCAAGCGGACTTGCCAGCTCCTATGAACTCTATGAGCTTGGAAACGAGGAGATGGCGGCCGGGGACTACGAGCAGGCGCTGGTTTACTTTAATGCAGGCTTAAAGCTTGAGACGGTTCCCAACCGGCAGAATCTGATGAAAAGCGCCATTGCCGCATACGAGTACAGCGGGGATTTTGCGTCCGCCAGAAACATGGTTCGGGAATACCTCAAGCTGTATCCATCGGACGAGGAAGTTCAGAAGGAGAGCACATTTTTAGAGACGAGATAAGATAAGGAGACGGAATGTCAGAACTAATCGTTAATGAGAGCGCGCAGGAGCGTGTGATTCTGGTGGGCATCAGCGCGGACAGCGCGGCCGACCGGGAGACAGAGGAGTCTCTGGAGGAGCTGCAGGAGCTGGTTCACACAGCAGGGGCCGAGGTCGTGGGGACTGTCATTCAGAGGCGGGAGCAGGTGCATCCGGGCACATATGTGGGAAGCGGAAAAACGGAAGAAATTGCGGAACTGATCGCAGCCACCGGAGCCACCGGCATTGTCTGCGACGATGAGCTTTCCCCCGCGCAGATCAAAAATTTGGAATCGATTCTTGACACGAAAATCATGGATCGGACGCTTATTATACTGGATATTTTTGCGGCCCGCGCCACAACCAGCGAGGGCAGGATCCAGGTGGAGCTTGCGCAGTTAAAATACCGTCTGAGCCGTCTTGCCGGGCTGGGACGCTCCATGTCGAGACTTGGAGGCGGAATCGGAACCAGGGGGCCGGGCGAGAAAAAGCTTGAGATCGACCGCCGCCTGATTCAGGATCGGATTGCTTTTTTGAACAGGGAATTAAAGGATGTGGTCAGGCACCGCGAAATTAACCGGGCAAAGCGTGAGAAGAGCGCCGTGCCGGTGGTTGCAATTGTGGGCTACACCAATGCAGGGAAATCGACGCTATTGAACCATCTGACAGATGCGGATGTGTTGGAGGAGGATCAACTGTTTGCCACCTTGGACCCGACGACCCGTATTTTGGAGCTCCCCGGCCGCCAGCAGGTGCTGCTGACCGACACGGTGGGGTTTATCCGCAAGCTGCCGCACCACCTCATCGAGGCGTTCAAGAGTACCCTCGAGGAGGCGAAATACGCGGACTATATCTTTCATGTGGTCGATGCGTCCAATCCACAGCGGGATAAGCAGATGCACATCGTTTACGAGACGCTGGATCGTCTGGGCGTGAAGGACAAGAAGGTTGTCACGCTCTTCAATAAGCAGGATCTGCGCACAGATGAGGAACCTCTTCAGGATTACCGCGCGGATCAGATCCGGCTCATCTCCGCGGCAAAGGATGAGGGCTTAGAAGAAGTCAAGGAGCTTCTCGCCGATTTCCTGCGTGAGAGCAAAATATATGTGGAGCGCATCATCCCTTACGACAAGGCCGGCATTTTGCAGGCAGTCCGCAAGTCCGGAGAGCTGATCCGGGAGGAGTATGTCCCGGAGGGCATCTCCATTGCGGCCTATGTCCCCATGGAAATTTACGCAAAACTTTAAGGAAGCTTTTAGCTGTTCTTTTTCGATATCGATGCCCGCTTTCTCAAGGTTGGGTCTAAGATCCGCTTGCGGATGCGGAGGCTTTTGGGAGTGACCTCCAGCAGCTCGTCCGTGTCTATGAAGTCCAGGGCCTGCTCAAGGCTGAGGATGCGGGGCGGCGTAAGCGTCAAAGCCTCATCTGCTGAGGAGGAGCGCGTGTTGGTCAGATGCTTTTTCTTGCACACATTCAGCTCTATATCCTCGGCTCTTGCACTCTGGCCGATCACCATGCCGGAGTAAACCTTTTCGCCGGGACCGATGAACAGCGTGCCGCGATCCTGCGCGGAAAAGAGACCGTATGTCACGGATTCCCCGGCCTCGAACGCAATCAGGGATCCGGTTGCGCGGTAGGCAATTTCTCCGCGATAGGGCTGGTAGCCGTCAAAGATGGTGTTGATAATCCCGTTTCCCTTTGTGTCGGTTAGAAATTCCCCGCGGTATCCGATGAGTCCGCGCGAGGGGATCGAGAATTCCAGCCTTGTGTAACCTCCGGCGATGGAACCCATGTTTCGCAGCTCGCCCTTGCGCTGCTGCAGCTTGGAGATCACGGCGCCGGTGAAATCGTCCGGCACATCGACATAGGCGGTTTCAATCGGCTCCAAGGTTTTTCCGTTCTCGTCCTTCTTGTAGAGGACTTCCGCCTTGCTCACGGCAAATTCATAGCCCTCGCGGCGCATATTCTCGATCAGGACGGACAGATGGAGCTCGCCGCGGCCGGAGACCTTTAAGCTGTCCGGGCTGTCGGTTTCCTCCACGCGGAGGGAGACATCTGTGTTCAGCTCGCGGAACAGGCGGTCGCGGATGTGGCGGCTCGTCACGTATTTGCCCTCCTGACCGGCGAGAGGACTGTCATTGACGATAAAATTCATTGCGATGGTCGGTTCGGAAATTTTCTGGAAAGGGATCGCCTCCGGTGCGTTGGGTGAGCAGATGGTGTCGCCGATGTGGATGTCCGCGATGCCGGAGATTGCCACGATGGAGCCGACACCCGCCTCTGTCACATCCACCTTGCTCAAACCGTCAAACTCATAGAGCTTGCTGATTTTCACCTTGACAAGCTTATCCGGATCATGATGGTTGACAACAACGGCATCCTGATTGATTTTCAGACAGCCGTTGTCCACTTTTCCGATTCCTATGCGGCCTACATACTCGTTGTAGTCGATTGTGCTGATCAAGACCTGTGTGTTGGCGTCCGGGTCGCCGGCAGGGGCGGGAATATAGTTGACGATTGTCTCAAAGAGGGGCGTCATGTCCTTTTTCTCGTCATCCAGATCCAGCATTGCATAGCCGTCCCGGGCGGAGGCGTAGACGAAGGGGCAGTCCAGCTGCTCGTCGGAGGCGTCCAGATCCATGAACAGCTCCAACACCTCGTCAATCACCTCGGCAGGGCGCGCCTCCGGGCGGTCAATTTTGTTGATGCATACGATGACCGGAAGGTCCAGCGCCAGCGCCTTCATCAGAACAAACTTTGTCTGGGGCATGGTTCCCTCGAAGGCGTCGACAACCAGAACGACACCGTTGACCATTTTGAGGACGCGCTCAACCTCTCCGCCAAAATCCGCGTGTCCGGGCGTGTCGATGATATTGATTTTTGTGTCTTTATAAAAAACAGCTGTATTTTTGGACAAAATTGTGATGCCGCGCTCGCGCTCGATGTCGCCGGAGTCCATGACGCGCTCGCGAACCTCCTGATTTTCACGAAAAACGCCGCTCTGCTTCAACAGCTCGTCCACCAGAGTGGTTTTGCCGTGGTCTACATGGGCGATGATTGCGATATTGCGAATGTTATCTCTTGTCTGTATCATGTGATTGCCTTTCTTTGTTTTATCTGTCCTTACACAGGACTGTATCATTTTAACACAAAAATACAATTTCGCAAGATATTTTCAATCTTTTCAATGTTTTCTGGATTTTTCGAGTGCCTTGTCGACAATCTTTTCGGTTTTCCAACATGTGCATCGTGGTAAAACATGTCATGCCAAATATTTCCACAAAAGGAAGGGAGAAAATTCATGGGAGATAAAATGTTTGAAAACAATCAGGTCACTATTATGGGCGAAATCGTGTCCGACTTTTCGTACAGCCACGAGGTGTACGGAGAGGGGTTCTACATGGTGGAGGTATCCGTCAACAGGCTGTCTAATTTTGTCGATTACATCCCGGTCATGGTCTCAGAGCGGCTGATCGATGTGCGGGAAAACTACACCGGACAGTATGTGTATATCACGGGCCAGTTTCGCTCATTCAACCGTCATGAGGAACGTAAGAACCGGCTGGTGCTCTCTGTGTTTGCCAGAGAAATCGAATTTGTGGATGAGCCTGAGGGAGAGAACGCGAGCAATCAGATTTTTCTGGACGGATACATATGCAAGGAGTCGGTTTACCGGAAGACTCCTCTGGGGAGAGAGATTGCAGATCTGCTCGTGGCCGTGAACCGCTCTTACGGCAAGTCTGACTATATTCCGTGCATCTGCTGGGGCAGGAACGCCCGTTTTGCATCCGGGTTTGCGGTGGGCAGCCATGTGCAGATCTGGGGGAGGATCCAGAGCCGTGAGTATGTGAAAAAGCTTAGTGAGACGGAGGTGGAGCAGAGAGTTGCCTATGAGGTCTCGGTCAGTAAAATCGAATTTATTGAGTAGAAGATGGGTGCTTGATTATTTTTTTCTATTGTGGTATCGTACTATATGCTGTTTTGTGTGATATGGATAACGAACCGATCCCGGGCGCTGCCTGCGGACGGATGGAGGTAAAGTATGGATAAAGGCGTGGTACAGATTTACTATGGAGAAGGACATGGAAAATCTACAGCAGCCATGGGAAAGGCGATCCACGAGGCAAGTATCGGAAAAAGTGTGACGGTGATTGAGTTTTTGAAGGAGAAGCATGAGGAGGAGCTGATTTTTTTAAAACGTCTGGAGCCGGAGATCATGCATTTCCGCTTTGCCAAGACACAGGCCAGTTTTGAGGATCTGTCCGAGGCGAAGAAGAAAGAGGAGATCATGAATGTGCGCAACGGCTTTCATTATGCGAAAAAGGTGATCGGCACCGGAGAGTGCGATCTGGTCATTCTGGATGAAATCCTTGGCGTGGTTGATGAGAACGTCGTTTCCGTGGACGAGATGCGGGAGCTTTTCACCGCGAAGCCGGAGGAGATGACAATCATATGTACCGGAAGAGTCCTTCACGACGAAATCCGGGAATTTGCAGATGAAATTTATAATATAGCACCGGAAAAATAATGGATTCGGGAATTGACTTCCGGGTTTGGAGATGTTATCATAACAGTAAAAGTAGAGGTTGCGCGAGTTAAGAGTAGCCGGATGGATGTGGCAGGCACATGGGAAATCCGGTGAAAGGGACGAGCGCCGAAGAGGATTGGCGGCTGCAGTCGGTCTTCTGGGCATGCGGTGAACAACCGTATGACTGTCATCCATGGATGTGGATGGAGAGCTACCGATTCTGTGTGGACGAATGGACCAGCTCTTAAAGGGCTGGTCTTTTTTGCAGGATTATCCATGGGGAGTACCGTCCTCTGCTTGATTGTCATATCTTAATTTTGAAGGTGGAAAGGAGGCCAAACAATGGCGATTTTTAAGGGTGCGGGAGTGGCAATTGTGACTCCGATGAAGGACAACGAGGAGGTCAACTACGACAAACTGGAGGAATTGATTGACTGGCAGGTGAAGGAGGGAACGGACGCAATCATCATCGCGGGCACCACCGGAGAGAGCTCTACCCTGACGATGGAGGAACATCGGGACGTCATAGAGGCGGCAGTGAAGTTTACGAAGGGACGTGTGCCGGTGATTGCGGGAACAGGGTCGAACTGTACGCGGACGGCGGTTCAGCTCTCGCAGGAGGCTGAGGAGGCTGGTGTAGACGGACTTCTCATCGTGACGCCCTACTACAACAAGGCGACTCAGGCGGGACTGATCGGCCACTATTCCAGAATTGCTGACAGCACGAAATGTCCGATCATCATGTACAATGTGCCTTCGCGGACCGGCTGCAATCTGCTGCCGGAGACGGTGGCGGAGCTGGTGAAGACCAAAGAGAACATCGTGGGCATTAAGGAGGCCTCCGGCAGTGTGGCACAGGCGTCGAAGGCAATGTATTTGACGGATGGCAGGATGGATCTGTATTCCGGTGAGGACGGTCTGGTGCTGCCGCTTTTGTCCATCGGAGCGATCGGTGTGATTTCCGTGTGGAGCAATGTTGCGCCGGCGAAGGTGCATGAGCTGTGCCAAAGCTTTTTTGAGGGAGATCTGGAGACCGCACGCAGGCTGCAGTGCGAGGCGCTGCCGCTCATTGATGCGCTGTTTTCGGAGGTGAACCCGATTCCGGTCAAAACGGCGGTAAACCGGATGGGGCTTGCAGCAGGACCGCTGCGCGCTCCCCTGTGCGGGATGGGGGCGGCAAACGAAGAAAAACTTCTGCAGGTTATGAGGGAGTACGGAATAACAATTGCCGGATAATGTGAGGATACACCATGGAGGAAAAAAGCATGACAAGAGTGATTATCAATGGCTGCAACGGGAAAATGGGGCGTTGTGTCACCGAAATCTGTGCCGGGGACGAGGATATAGAGGTAGTTGCGGGGATTGACACCTATGACGGAATCGCAAATGATTATCCGGTTTTTCCGAGTCTGAAGGAGTGCACGGTGGAGGCGGATGTCATCATTGATTTCTCGACTGCAAAGGCGCTGGATCTGCTGATAGAGTACAGTGTTGACCGAGAAATTCCTGTGGTTTTGTGCACCACGGGACTCTCTGAGGAACAGCTTCAGAAGGTGGAGGAAGCATACAAAAAGGTGGCGATTCTGAAATCGGCGAACATGTCCCTTGGCATTAACACGCTGTTTGAGCTGCTGAAAAAGGCGGCGCTGGTGTTTGCGCCTGCGGGCTTTGACATGGAAATTGTGGAGAAGCATCACAACCAGAAGCTCGACGCGCCCAGCGGCACAGCGCTGGCGCTGGCGGACTCCATGAACGAGGCGCTCGACAATGCGTACTCCTACACCTACGACCGAAGCAAGGAGCGCAGAAGCCGCGACACCTACGAGATTGGGATTTCCGCGGTGCGGGGAGGAAATATTGTGGGGGAGCATGAGGTGATCTTTGCCGGACAGGACGAGGTGATCGAATTTAAGCACACGGCGTATTCCAAGGCAGTGTTTGCCAAGGGGGCTGTGGAGGCCGCAAAGTTTCTGAAGGGAAAACCGGCCGGACATTACGATATGGCAGATGTGATTGCAGATACCGGAACAACTTGAGACAGGAGAAGGTATGAAAAAGCTTGTAAGGGTCATAATGCTGTTTGTGTTTACATTCGTTCTTACGGGAATGCCGGAGGCGGATGTGAGGGCAGCCATGCTTGGGGAGGAGCCTCTTCCTGCGGCATACATGAATGATATCGACGAGGTCAACGCGCGCTTTCCCGCGACACGGGAGCAGAAATACGATGACTGCTGGTCTTTTTCGACGGTGGGGCTTGCGGAGTTTGATTTGATTGTTGACAACGGTGTTGTGGATCGAACGGTAGATTTCAGTGAGCTGGAACTGAATTATGCCACCTATCATTTTATTGAGGACGCCTTTGGCGGTTTGAGCGGGGATCGGGTAACGCTTTTGAATGGCAAGGATTTTCTGACTCTGGGAGGGAATCTGAACTTTGCGGTGCAGGCACTGCTCCAGTGGAAGGGGCTGACCGCAGAGTCTTTTCTGCCCTATGAGCAGGCCCGCAATCCCCTGACGGTTCTGGGGGAGGAGATCCGCCAGAACTGTGAGGCGCATCTTCAGAATGTATACCGGCTCAGCATGCGCAAAAACCGGAACGAGGTGAAGCGGGAGATCATGAGGCACGGGGCTGCGGGAATCAGCTTCTATGCGGCGACGGGCGCGTTGGAAAAAAGCAGGTATACAGGCTCGGCTGCCTACAGGGGGAAAACGGTTCCGACCTACTACTGCTATGATTCATCGAGATACGCAAACCATGCGGTCAATATTATCGGCTGGGATGACGATTTCCCGGCGGATAATTTCGCGAATCCGGCACCGGAGAACGGCGCGTGGCTGGTTCGCAACAGCTGGAGCAGCAGCGGCACCTACAACACGGATACATCCGCTTATTTCTGGATGTCCTACTGTGACAAGTCTCTGACGGATGAGGTATGGATACTGGATTTCGAGGAGGCAGACAATTACGATTATAATTACCAATATGACGGCGGAATCTTTTGTGAAAACGTCAGCTCGAGTCTGGATTATGATGCTGTGGCCAACGTGTTTCAGGTGAAGGGAGAGAAGAACGAGGCTCTGGAGGCGGTGCTCTTTCAGGCAATGGAAAATGCAAATGTTTCGTATACCATTCGGATTTACACGGATCTGCGCGATCCTGCAAAACCGGACAGCGGTTACCTTGCCGCCACTCTTTCCGGAAAGGCGGATTATGCGGGGGCGCACACAATTCCGTTGGAAGACCCCGTGCCGCTCGCCAAGGGTTCCCTGTTTTCGGTGGTTGTGGAAGAGACCAACGTGGATGTGGAATGCGGAATCAAAGTTCGGTCTTATGGTTATATGACTGAGGTTTCACTGGATGAGGGGCAGAGCTTTGCACGGACTGAGGATGGCTGGATCGACATGAAATATGCTCAGAGTACCGCGCGTATCAAGGGATTGGCGGGGGTCGAGGTCCGAACCGGCAACTGGTGCATCAAGGCATACACCGGCTCACTCGGAGGAAAAAAGGTCGCGAAGGTCGGTAAAGTTAAGAAACAGGAAACGGCTGCAGACAGCATCACCCTGAAATGGGATGAGGTGTCCGGCGCTTCCGGCTATGAAATTTTCCGCTCCACCAGTCCAAACGGCGTCTACAAGAAGGTTGCAGCCGTAAAAGGCGGCGCAAAGACGACATACAAGGACTCGGGACTGAAAAAGGACAAAACATACTT
>JAFLRQ010000011.1:18895-27107 GCA_022511395.1 Agathobacter sp.
ATTGAGGGCATGGTGAAAGCGGGGAGCCCGGCGATCAGTGAGGACGGAAAATCGGTCATGAACGCCCAGATTTACCGGGAGGGAATGCTGAAGGCGGCGAGCCTCAACATTCCGGTGCTGGCCCACTGCGAGGATATCCATATGGTGAACGGCGGAGTCATGAATGCGGACAAAAACGCGGAGCTGCTTGGCATGCCGGGAATCACGAACGCTGTGGAGGATGTGATCATTGCGAGGGACATCATGCTGTGCAAGGACACCGGAGCACGGCTGCATCTGTGCCACTGCTCCACAGAGGATTCGGTGGAGCTTGTGCGTTTGGCGAAAAGCCGCGGATTGAAAGTGTCTGCCGAGGTGTGCCCGCATCATTTTACACTGACGTCAGACGATATCAAGGAGTATGTTCCTACCATCGACGCAGGGATTCTGGTTCCGCAGGACACGGATGCGGACACAAATTATAAGATGAATCCTCCGCTTCGGACAAGCCGGGATGTGGAGGCGCTCCGAAAGGGGCTCAAGGACGGGACGATGGAGGTGATCTCCACCGATCACGCGCCCCATACCTTTGCGGAAAAGAACACATCCATGAAAAAGGCGCCCTTCGGCATTGTCGGTCTGGAGACGGCGGCCAGCCTGACGTACACGGTGCTCGTGATGGGCGGATATCTCACTCCGATGCAGATGGCAGAGAAGATGAGCTATAACCCCGCGCGGATTGTGGGGCTTGACAAGGGAGACATCCAGCCGGGAAAGGCTGCGGATCTTGTGATTTTTGACCCGGACGAGACCTATTGCATCGACAAAAACGACTTTGTCTCAAAGGGACGCAACACGCCGTTTCACGGAAGAGAAGTCACCGGAAGAGTCAAGTACACAATCTGTGACGGAAATATTGTATATGAGGAGCAGAAGAGAAGATGATCAACAAATTAATCGAGAAAATAAAAAAGACGAACGCACCGATTGTAGTGGGGCTGGACCCGATGCTGAACTATGTGCCGGAGCATATCAAACAGGCGGCCTACGAGCAGTACGGGGAAACTCCGGCTGGGGCTGCGGAGGCAATATGGCAGTTCAACAAGGCAATCGTGGATGCAACCTCTGACCTGATTCCGGCGGTAAAGCCGCAGATTGCGATGTACGAGCAGTTTGGGGTGGAGGGGGTCGCGGCCTTTAAGAAGACGGTCGATTACTGCCATGAGAAGGATCTGGTGGTGATTGGAGACGTAAAGCGCGGCGATATCGGCTCCACCTCCGAGGCGTATGCCAGCGCACACCTTGGCTCGGTGCAGATCGGCGGAATGTCGTATGCCGGATTCGACGAGGATTTTGCCACGGTAAACCCCTATTTGGGGACGGACGGAATCAAGCCCTTTGTCGAGGTGTGCAAGGCGCACAAGAAGGGAATTTTTATTCTGGTGAAGACCTCCAACCCCTCCAGCGGGGAGTTTCAGGATCGTCTGATCGACGGAAAGCCGCTGTATGAGCATGTGGGCGAGAAGGTGGCGGAGTGGGGAAGTGACTGCATGGGCGACACCTACAGCTATGTGGGGGCGGTCGTGGGTGCGACCTATCCGGAACAGGGGAAAATTATGCGCGCGGTGATGCCGAAGAGCTTCATTCTTGTGCCGGGCTACGGGGCACAGGGCGGCAAAGGCGCGGATCTTGTACACTTTTTCAACAAGGACGGACTTGGCGCCATTGTGAGTTCCTCCCGGGGGATCATCGCGGCCTACAAGCAGGATCAGTACAAAGAAAAAGGAATTACGCCGGAAAATTTTGCGGATGCGTCACGGCTCGCTGTAGAGGATATGATCGCGGATATCGCGGGTGCGCTGGAGAAAGACAGGTGATTGCACATGGGGAAAACCATAGAAACTGCCGGGGTGCTCGCCCAGAGAGCGCTTGGCGGCAATATTTATGATCTCACGCTGAGGGCGCCAAAGATCGCGGCGTCCGCGCGGGCGGGGCAGTTTGTGTCTCTGTATTGCAGCGACAGCAGCAGGCTGCTGCCGAGACCCATCAGCCTGTGCGGGATTGATCGGGAGTCGGGAAGTATCCGGCTGGTGTACCGGGTGACCGGAGAACACACAGGGACGGAGGAATTCTCCCGGCTTGCGGAGGGCGATTCCGTGAGGATCATGGGGCCTCTCGGCAACGGGTTTGCGGTGCAGCCGGGGAAAAAGGCGTTACTGATCGGCGGAGGCATCGGCGTGCCGCCGATGCTGCAGCTCGCAAAGGACATCCGTGCGGGAGCTGTGCAGGGACTTGCGGGACTTGAACCTGCGGAACTTCCGGACTTTCAGATGGTGATGGGCTACCGGGATCGGCAGACGTTTCTTTTGGACGAGTTTCTGGAACAGGGGGAGTGTCTGGTGGCCACCGAGGACGGCAGCGTGGGGACGAAGGGCAATGTGTTGGATGCCATCAGGGAACACGCCCTGACGGCGGACGTCATCTACGTCTGCGGACCGACTCCGATGCTGCGGGCACTGAAAAGCTATGCGGCTGAACATGGCATGGACTGCTACATCTCCATGGAGGAACGGATGGCCTGCGGCATAGGAGCCTGTCTGGCCTGTGTGTGCAGGACTGTGGGGAAGGATGCTCATTCGAACGTGAACAACCGGAGGATCTGCAAGGACGGACCGGTGTTTGATGCGAGGGAGGTTGAACTGTAGTGAATACAAGTGTGAGCCTGTGCGGCGTGACATTAAAAAACCCGGTTATGACTGCCTCCGGGACGTTCGGCTCCGGGGCCGAGTATGGGGAATATGTGGATCTGAACAAGCTGGGAGCCGTGGTGACCAAGGGGGTAGCAGCAGTGCCGTGGGAGGGGAACCCGACGCCGCGCGTCGCGGAGGTGTACGGCGGAATGTTAAATGCTGTGGGCCTGCAGAATCCCGGAATCGATCTGTTCTGTGAGCGGGACATCCCGTTTTTGCGGCAGTATGACACGAAAATTATTGTCAATGTCTGCGGGCATTCCACGGAGGAATATCTGGCGGTGGTGGAGCGTCTGGCAGAAGAGCCGATCGACATGATGGAAATCAATATTTCCTGCCCCAACGTGAAGGAGGGCGGCATTGCCTTTGGCACGGATCCGCGGGCGGTGGAGGCGATCACAGCAGAGGTGAAGAAATACGCAAAGCAGCCGGTCATTATGAAGCTGTCTCCGAATGTCACGGACATCGCGGAGATTGCGCGGGCGGCGGAGGCGGGAGGCGCAGATGCCCTCTCCCTCATCAATACCATCACCGGCATGAAAATCGATATTGACAGAAGGAAATTTGTGCTTGCCAACAAGACCGGCGGCATGTCCGGACCCGCCATACACCCAATCGCGGTGCGGATGGTGTATCAGGCCGCGCAGGCGGTTCACATTCCGATTATCGGCATGGGCGGCATCATGAACGCGGCGGACGCCATCGAGATGATTTTGGCGGGAGCCTCCGCGATATCCATCGGCACGGCGAATTTTGTGGACCCGCTCACAACGGAGAAGGTGATCGCGGGCATTGAAGCGTATATGCAAAAGTACAGGGTGGAGGATATTGCCGAGCTGGTAGGGGCTCTGGAATAGGGGTACTGTTACAATGCCAGGCCAATCAGCCGATCCTCTGATCAGCCATGAATTTTATATGTCCCCAAACGATCTTCTTCTTCGTTACCGTATTTAAGTCGGGGAAGGAGATCTTTTTATGTGCACATGCCCCGACAGGAACAACAGCATAAATCCGGGAGGGAGACTGCTCTATGCTTATATTCCTAACTATGATCGACGCTTCGGAGGGAAAACAGAAATTTGAGATTCTTTATGAGAGGTACCGAAAACTGATGTATTATACGGCAAACAATGTGCTGGGGGATACGCGGGATTCGGAGGATATCGTTCACGACGCCTTTTTAAAAGTAATCGAAATCATAGATAAAATAGACGATCCGGAGAGTCCCCAAACGAAAGCTTTACTCGTTACAATAACAGAGAACAAGGCAATCGATTTGTACCGCAGGCGGAGGTCAAAAAAGATGGTTTCCTTTGAGGAGGAATACATAGGCGTTCCGGAACCATCAGACATCGAGCAGGTGGAGGAGAGCAGCCGGCTGGTCAAAGCCATTGCATCGCTGTCAGGGAAATACCGGGAGGTGCTGCTGCTGAAATATGCGCAGGGGTATTCGATGGAGGAGATTGCAGGGATGCTGTCCCTGTCAATGGAGAATGTCAAAAAGACCATTCAGCGGGCAAGAAAAAAGCTGGGCGATTACTTAGAAAGGGAGGGCGAGTAATTTATGAAAATTACAGAGGAGATGTTATATGCGCTTGCCCCGGAGGCAGAGAAGCTCTGGCTGGATTCGCTCCCGGCGGAAGACCAGATTCCGGAGCATACATTTTCCCGGAGGTTTGAACGCAGAATGAAAAAGCTGATTCGCGAGCATAAGCGCTCCCTGCCGATGAGAAGGGCTCTCAAAGTGGTTAAGCGGACAGCGGCGGTTGCCTTTCTCATTGCAGCCCTCAGCTTCTCGGGTATGATGACCGTTGAGGCGCACCGGGCCAGATTTATAGAGATTATGACGGAGGTATTCCCCGGCTTGACACGGTTTACCTTTCTTTCCTCGTGGAGCGGCGATGTGCGCATAGGCGTGATTAATTTTGGCTACCTCCCGGCGGGGATGACGGAGTTCCGACGGGACATCTCGGATGAGACACAGGAGATGACGGTCTGGTTTCAGGACAGGGAGGGCAGCCAGCTAAAGGTCTGCCAGCAGGTGATCACGGAAAGCGAAGGTTATACGCTTGTTTTTAATACCGAGGGCGCTTCGGTAACTGCCATTTCCATCGGCGGGCGCGATGCCGTCCTGATCGAAAAGGCAGGCATCACAACTTTGGTGTGGGAGGACGGACCGTATCTTTTCATTTTGACAGGTGAAATTGCATCAGAGGAAATCACAGCGATTGCGGACGGAATGACTGTCGCAGAAGGAGGGAATGAATGATGAGGAAGAGAAGAGGGGTGTATTTGCTTTTCATGCTTTCTATGCTGTTTGTGGGAGCCTGTGGGAAACGGCCGACGGAGATCGACAATATCGATACCGCGGAGGAGTTGAATCAGGCGTTCATTGACGTCTCGAAGGCGGTGGAGATTGTACTTTCTCCGGACGAAGGCGCGCAGGATATGCTTGCAACGGAAACTTTTGCCGAGAAAAGATACGGCACCAACGGGGACATCCTTTGGGAGATTGTGTATAGCAGACGGAATGAAGAAAGCGGCTTTTATTCGATATATCACGAGTTGGATGTGGAGGAGAACGAGTATCTCGTTCAGTTTTTTCGTGTGGATTTAAAGACAAACGAGCGGGAGATGCTTTATGAGTCACGGAATCCAGACAGGCTGACTGAGATTGAGGTGACAGATAGTTTTCTGTATTGGACGGAGAATGTACTATATGAGTCGGGAGGTGTGGCGACCCGTGTGATGCAGTATGAGCTTGCCACAGGGGAGGTGCGCTGTATCGCGGAAAGTGAGAAAATGGTGCACGCTGAACTTAGGGTGTCGGAGCAGTATGTAGTCTGGTGTGAGGAAAGCGGGGAAGGCTGGTGGGAGATTGTGTTCTATGATGTGCATAAGCAGGAGTTTCACACGCTGCCGGGGATAAAAAGATCTACGCTGGGAGGGCAGGGGGCGCCGGAAATACTGGCAGGATTCCGACCGTTTTCGAGTCTGGATATTATTGACGGCGGGATTACATTCTTCAGCGAGGCCGGAGAGGGAAATACGTACATCAACCGCTATGATTTAAATACCCGGACGATGGATGCGCAGCTGTTGATAGAGGGCCGGGGAACAGAGATGGCGGGATGTTTTTCGTCGAAAAGATATATCGGCTGGCAGCTGGGGGATAGGTTGGAAGGTCGAAAATATTACTATTATGATCGGGACAGCGGTTCTCTGTACTGCATCCGCGGGGAGAATAAGAAAGCAGGACTGCTTTCCCAATGGTTTTCGGATTATTTATATTTTCACTACAAAGATCCTGATAAGGATGGCGATTTTCTTTTTGTCCTTGATCCCGCTTCCGGCAAGGTCTGGCAGCAGAAGCTGGAGGGTTATGGAAGGCAGTTCAGGGAGTATGGCAGCGGGCAGGTGTGTGTGGAGGTTTTGACGGGTGAGGAGCAGAAGCTCTTTACGATTCAGATTCCACAGTAAAACATAAACCGGATCGTTTCCGCATATAGTATAGGCAACAGTAGGATTGCGCCCATTGGCGCAGAAACGGAGTACTATGTGCGGAATTTCCGGTTTTTGCAATTTCCGACAAAACTATATAGGCCAGCAGTCTTTCTGGGAACAGATCCTGCATGATATGCACGGAAGCCTTTCCCACCGGGGCAGCGATGCATCGGGAATCTACCTGAGACCCCAGGTGGGGCTGGCTCATGCGAGACTGTCCATCCGGGACATCGAGGGAGGCAGCCAGCCCATGGTGCGCACCATGGGCTACGGCCGGAGGGCGAGAGAGTACGCCATTGTCTACAACGGAGAGATTTACAATACTGACGAGCTGGTCCCGGAGCTTGCGCGCAGGGGCTTCCACTTCCAGACCACCTGCGACACTGAGGTGATTCTCTATGCCTACATGGCATACGGAGTCGATTTTGTCACGAAATTAAACGGCATCTTCGCCTTTGCCATCTGGGACGGACAGAGGCAGCAGCTCCTGCTCTACCGGGATCGGGCGGGAATCAAGCCCAATTTTTACACAATACAGAACGGCGGGCTGGTGTTCGCCTCCGAGCCGAAGGCTCTGTTTTGCCATCCGGACGCAAAGCCGGAGATCACGGTGGAGGGGCTCAGAGAGGTGCTGGCCATCGGGCCGGCGCGGACTCCCGGCATCGGTGTGTTCCGCGGAATCGGCGAAGTGAAGCCGGGACATTTCATGATTTACAGCCGGGATGGGCTTCGGGAAATCCCCTACTGGGATGTGGAGACAAAAGAGCACACGGATTCCTACGAACAGACGGTGGAGAAGGTGTCCTTTCTGGTGCGGGACGCGATCACGCGCCAGATGGTATCCGACGTGCCGGTCTGCACGTTTCTTTCCGGCGGAATCGACTCATCCATTGTGACTGCGGTCGCCGCCGCCCACATGAAGGAGCATGGAGAGGTTTTAAACACATTTTCCTTTGACTTTACGGGAAACGATGTGTATTTTCAGTCCAACTCCTTCCAGCCGGAGCGGGATCTGCCCTATGTGAACATCATGCTGCAGCGGTGCCAGACCAATCACTCCTATCTGGAGTGTGACCAGAGCACTCTGGTGGATGCGCTCTACACGGTGGTGGATGCCAAGGATATGCCGGGCATGACGGATGTGGATGCCTCACTCCTGTACTTCTGTGCGCTGGTGGCGAAGCACAACAAGGTGGCGTTGACCGGAGAGTGTGCGGATGAGATCTTTGGCGGCTATCCCTGGTTCTATCGAAAGGAGCTGATGGAGCGGGACGGCTTCCCCTGGTCGGCGGACATGAGCGCAAGGACTGTATTTTTGGCGGAGGATTTCTGCCGGGATCTGGGGCTGGCGGAATATTCCCATGCCCGCTACGAGGATACACTCAAAAAAGTTACCTACCTGCAGGGAGAGGATGAGGAGGCGAGGCGCCGCCGGGGCATTTCTTACCTGAATATCAAGTGGTTCATGCAGACGCTTTTGGACCGGATGGATCGAACCAGTATGTATTCCGGACTGGAGGCGAGGGTGCCCTTTGCGGATCACCGGATCATGGAGTATCTGTACAATGTGCCGTGGGAGATGAAATATCAGAACGGAGTGGAGAAGGCTTTGCTGAGGGAGGCGTGCGCGGATCTGCTGCCGGAGGAGCTTCTGCATCGCAAGAAGAGCCCCTACCCGAAGCCCTATCATCCCGGCTATGAGAAGCTGCTGGCGGAGCGTTTTACCGAGATCATTGAGGATAAGAACGCGCCGATTGCGCCCTTCATTGACGCTGAGAAGGCAAGACAGTTTGTGGCGGCACCCAAGGAGCTCGGAAAGCCGTGGTTCGGCCAGCTCATGGCGGGTCCCCAGCTCATGGCTTACTTTATTCAGATAAATTACTGGATGAAGAAATATCATTTGTCACTGTAGAATTGTTAGTTTACAGGCACGCCTCTGACGAGCCAGACCTGTATTCCGGTACCCTCGCAATAATAGC
>JAFLRQ010000011.1:27207-28577 GCA_022511395.1 Agathobacter sp.
ACAGGCACGCCTCTGACGAGCCAGACCTGTATTCCGGTACCCTCGCAATAATAGCAGACCCCCGATCCACCGCAGGCAGTGCAGCTGGATTGGCCACCCACGTACCAATAGCCGAGGCCGCTGCATGTGCTGCAGCTTCCGCTGCCGTGACAGTACAGGCAGGTGCCGTCGCTGCCGGACGAGGATGAGAGATTCAGCTCATCCGCAGAGATGTAGACCGAGGTACCTGCAAGATCAAAATTCAACGCTGTGCCGTCAGGGGCTGCAATATCCCCCTTGACGGACCACACGGCAGAATCCTTGGCGGAATAATCATACAGGATGAATTCGGTGTTTGAAAAGGATTCGGGATCTTGAGAGGAGAACAGTTCGATCCCCGTATAGCCGTCTGTGTCCATATAGTAAATAAAGGCCTGATTATCGTTCAGCTCGTCTCCCCTCAGCGCTACATTGCCTGTGCACCGGTCCTCCGGCAGGAGAACTGCGAGCATGATGCTCCTGGTGCCGCCGTCCAAAAAACAGACAAGCGAAAACATTGCCCCGTATTCAGCGTCATCGGTAAAAATGAAGCAGCCATCGGTGACAGAGGTGCCGTTGATGTTGCAGTAAGAATGATCAGGCTTGGTAAACGTCTCAACAGAAGCATGATTCGTGTCAGGGATATTCTGTGAATCGCTCTTGTTTGTATTGGGTGTATCGCCCGTGACATCGGACACCCCGGTGTTGCCTGTGGCGCATCCTGTTGTCAGCAAAAGGGCTATAGTTAAAAGAAATACATAAAATGTCTTTTTCATAAGATTTTCCTGCTCCGTCAAGGAGTCCCCTCTCTTAAATAATCATACACCTTTTTTATTCAAAAAGTCAAATGAATTATGTCTCCTCCTGCTATAATAAACATAAGCCGGCAAGAATCAACGATATCGGGAAGGAGAAGCGGAACTATGCAAAACATAGAGCTTTTGATGTTAGCGCTTGAATATATAGAAGTTCATTTGAGTGATGAAATCAAAACGCAGGATGTTGCGGAGTTTTGTTTCTGCTCCAAATCAACGCTCGAGAAATTATTTCGCAACGTGCATGATATTTCCTTACATGAGTATATCATTCGCAGAAGAATGATGCTGGCAGCAAAGAAAATATCCAAAGAACCGGGGGTATCTATTTTGGATGTTGCCATTGAATACGGTTATAGCACGCACGAATCCTTTGCACGTGCATTTGAACAAGTATGGCACTGTAAACCGTCGGAATTCCGCAAGATGAAATTTACAGAGTTATTTCCGAGGTTAAATGTACCGCCTATGAAAGGAGACAGTTATATTATGCAGAGAAGACATGTAGATATCAGTGAGTTATATGATTTGTTTCAA
>JAFLRQ010000110.1 GCA_022511395.1 Agathobacter sp.
TCGGCTTTCAGGTTCATGTGGCGAGAAGCCACAGCTCTGAAGTTATGGGTGATTGTGAAGAAATCTACTGATAAGGAAATGGGAGGTGTCATATGAAATATGATTATGTGGTGATTGAACGTGAATATGGAAGTGGAGGAACAGAGATTGGGAAAATGCTTGCTGAAAAAACAGGCATACCATGTTACGGAAGTGAGATTTTGGAGGGTGTTTCAGAAAGACTGCAGATACCTGTTTCGGATATACAAAAGTATGAGGAAACTACTACCAACAGTTTCCTATACTCCCTTTATGCAATCGGAAAAATGAACGAGGGAGCAGAACATCTGCTTTCAAAGGAAAATGAGATCTTTCTGGAGGAACAGAAGCTGATTAAGGAATATGCCCTGCACGGACCTGCCGTCTTTGTAGGCCGGTGTGCTGTGATTGCGCTGGAATCCCACAAAGTATTGAAAATCTTTGTACATGCGGATGATGAGAGCAGGAAACAGCGCGCTGTGAAGGAGTATGGCATACCGGAAAATATGGCGGACAGCACTATGGCAAAATATGACAAAAAGAGAAGAAATTATTACTCAGCCAATACCGGGAAAAAGTGGAATGACTGGCGTAATTATGACATTATATTGGATAGTGGTAAATTGGGAACAGAAGCATGTGCCCAAATAATACAGGCAGCATTAATCGACAACCCATTTTCGGGCAGATGATCTATCGGTGAATATGAATTCTGCCATCGGTGCATAATAACGCCACAAGGAGTGTGCGGCGATGGCAGATAAAAAGACCAGAATTTCCAGAAATATTGAACAGAATATTGCGGAATACCAGCGGCTCTTTTCGGAGTGCGCGGATATTAAAATGCGGAGAATGGCACTCGGCGAAGGGAATCGGCGCGAGTGCTTTCTGGCGTATGTCGAGGTGAGCGTCAGCAACATGCTGTTGGAAAATACAGCGCTGGGGCGGGCACTGGCATATCTGGGCAGGACGGAGGACTCTGAAATTGACAGGGTGCTCGACAGCAATGCAATGGGAATCTCCGATGTGACGCCGTTTGAGTACATCGAGGACGCCGCGGCGGGCATGCTGACCGGGGACGCGATTCTTTTCGTGGACGGATACGACAAGGCGTTAAAGATTGCGGACAAGGGATATCCCGGAGCCGGAGTGAAGGAACCGGATTCCGAGAAGGTGATCCGCGGCTCCAAGGAAGGCTTTACGGACTCGGTGAAGATGAACACCGCGCTGATCCGCAAGAGAATCCGCTCCACCCGCGTGAAGGTGAAAAATATCCAGCAGGGCCTGTACTCCCACACATTGGTGAATCTGGTCTACATGGAGGATCTCGCCTATCCCTCCGTGATTGAGGAGATTGAGAAGCGCATCGGGGAATACGAGATTGACGGGGTGATGGACAGCGGGATCATTGAGCAGCTTGCGGAGCGCAAGTGGTACTCGCCGTTCCCGCAGTTTCAGACGACACAGCGCCCCGACCGGGCGGCAATGGCGGTTTTGGAGGGACGTGTGGTTGTAATGAGCGACAACTCACCGACCGCCCTGATTCTGCCGACGGATTTTAACTCCTTTTTGAAGACGAGCGACGACTATTACAATCGCTTCGAGGTGGCGACCTTTGCGCGGATACTGCGTTTTATGGCGTCCTTTTTTGCGCTGGCATTTCCGGCGCTGTATCTGGCCGTCACAAATTTTCACACACAGATTCTCCCCACGCCGCTTTTGCTCTCCTTCTGGGAGGCGCGGATCGGCGTGCCGTTTCCGGCGGCGCTGGAAGTGATTCTGATGGAGCTGGCCTTTGAGCTTTTGCGGGAGGCGGGGGTGCGGCTGCCGGGCGCAATGGGAAACACAATCGGAATTGTGGGCGGTCTGATCATCGGACAGGCGGCGGTGGAGGCGAACCTTGTGAGTCCGATTGTCGTCATTGTGGTCGCCTTTACAGCGCTTTGCTCCTTCTCGATACCGAATGAGGAGTTTGCGTTCTCCTTTCGGATTTTAAAATTTTTCTTAATTGTAATGGCGGCATGGCTGGGATTTTTCGGTTTTCTGCTCGGACTGCTCACGGTGCTCATTCACCTGTGCAAGCTTAAAAGCTTTGGAATTCCGTATCTCATGCCCTTTGTCGGCGCGGACTTAAACGACTATCAGGATGAGAGGGACAGCATCTGGCGCGCGCCGCTGCGCAGAATGACAAGGCGGCCGATCTACGCGAGACGGGAGAACCGATTGAAGTTAAAAAAGAAAAAAGAAGGGAACGGATAACTCATGTTTTCATGCAACAACAAAATTTCCCTGCGTCAGGTGTACCGACTGTTTGTGTTTGACCTGATTGGCATATGTACACTGGTGCTCCCGGCAAAGCTTGCCTATTTCAGCGACAGTGACGGGCTCATCGCAATTCTGATCGGCGGACTGATAGCCTCCGCCTTTCTGTGGTATCTCGGTCGGATCGTGGCGGGGATGGGGACGGATCTCATCTCCTTTATGGAGCAGAGTGTCCCGGTCTGGCTGACAAAAATCATTCTTCTGTTTCTGAGCCTTCTCGCGGTGCTGGAGGCCGGGTACGGCGCTTATGTTTTTTCGGATGTAATGAAGCGGGGACTGATCCCGGAGGAATCCTACACATTGATCCTGATTCTGATTTTGCTGGCGGCGGCCTATGCCGTGTGCGGCGGAATCGAGAGCCGGGCGCGGCTTTATGAGGTGCTGTTTGTGATCACTGCGGTTGGGCTGGCGCTCATGTTTCTGATTGCGGCCTCGGATTTTGACTGGTCGTATGTCGGTCCGTTTCTGACGGGGGATCCGGGTTCCATGGTAAAGGGCGGTCTGGCGGAGGTGTTCTGTTTTGTTCCGCTGTTTTCTGTTGTGTTTTTCCCGTCCTATATACAGAAAAGCGACGAGAAAAAACTGATTCGCACAGTGATGGCGGCGCTTTGGAGCGCAGTGCTGGTGCTTTTTCTGCTGTATCTGCTTCTTCTCGGGAGCTTTGGGAGCGGAGCGCTAAAGACCATGCGCTATCCTGCGGTCACGCTGATGACCAACATTCATATGGAAAGCAGCTTTTTGAAGCGCTTTGACGCATTCATGCTGGGAATCTGGTTTTTTACACTGTTCGCCCTGATCAATTTATATCTGTTTTACGGGACAAAGCTTCTGACCGCGGTGTTTGCGCCGGGGATGAGTGAAACAACCTGTGAAAATGTGCCGGACGGACACACAAGGAAAAGCTGGTTTGCTCTGGCGGCGATTACGCTTCTGGCTTTTGTTGTGGCGGAGCTGCTTTATTACCGGCACGGAGAAGTGCTGTTTTTAAACTATGTGTGTTATGTGGGAATGCCGTTTTTGATTCTTTTTCCGGGGCTTGCGCTCATTGTCGGGAAAGCGCGAAGAAAGGGCTGAAAGGAGTGTTGTCTATGATGCATGGGAGAATGGCTGCGCCCAAACAGGTATGCAGAAAGCGCATTGCGGCTGTGCTTGCGGTATTGCTGCTGGCGCTGCAGCTTGCGGGCTGTAGTGCCACGGAGCTGGAAAACAGGTGTTTTCCGATGCTTGCGGTGGCGGATTACCGGGTGGGGCTGGTAGAATTTTGCTTTGGGTTTCCGGTGCTGAGTCAGAAGAGCGAAACGGATGTCGAGGAGTCAAAGGTGCAGGCGGCAATGGCACAGGGGGGAGATTTTGCGTCTGCGGTGAGTAATTATGACAAGCAGCTCGATAAGAAGGCGGACTGCAACCATTTGAAGGTACTGCTGATCGGGCAGGAGATGATGGAGGAGAGCGGGGCATGCGCGGATATGTTTCGCGCTCTGCGGGAGAGCGAGCAGTTTCCGAGAAATATTTATGTGTGCGTCACCCGCGATGTGGCGGAATTGCTGGAAACGGAGGGGACGCTGCCAACCGATATGGGCAGCTATCTGCAGACTTACCTGCAGAATCATGAGAAGGAGCATGGGGGAAAGCTGGTCACGCTGGGATCCATTCTGGATGAGAGGGAGAACCACAGCAAGGTACTGCACCTTCCCTATCTGACTGTGGAGGATGGCTCGATTCTCTGGGATGCGGAATGGGATTTGGACATGAGACAACAGTTTTTTGAATAAAGAGGAAAGAAATGGAAATCCTGATACCAAGGGTCACAGGATCAAAGCTGATCTTAGTGACCCGGTCTAATCAGGAGGAATTGATATGAATAAGAAATACATAATTGCAATGCTGCTATATGTCGGTATTTTGGCGTGGACGGTCTCGTCCGCGTCGGCGCTTGCGGGGGAGATTGAGGGCATACGGGAGACAGAGAGCCTGCAGCCTTCCATCGCGGAGAAAATTCTGCGGTTTCATATTCTGGCAAACAGTGACAGCGACACAGATCAGAGCGTGAAGCAGCAGGTGCGGGATGCGGTGGGGCAGATGATGGAGCCATTTCTTGCGGACTCGGCTGGGTTGGAGGAGACGGAAGCAATCGTGCAGGAGCATCTGGAAGACATCGAGGATACTGCAGAGACCGTGCTTGCGGAGAACGGATTTGTCTACGGGGCAGAGGCCAGGCTTGTCACAGCGGAATTTCCGGTAAAGACCTACGGCCCCTTCACCTTCCCGGCAGGAAGCTACCGGGCGCTTGAGATCACACTTGGAGAGGGCGGCGGGCACAACTGGTGGTGTGTGCTTTACCCCAATATGTGCTTTCGGGGGACGGTCTACGAAGTGGATGAAGAGAGCGGCGAGGTTCTCAGAGAAGTACTGAGCGCGAAGGAGTACGAACAGGTCTTTCGTTCAAAGAAATATAAGGTGCGCTGGAAACTCCTTGAATATTTGCGCAAGAGAGGCTATGATTAAGATACAACGGATTGAAACAGAGAGGCGGACATGACAAAGGATGTTATTTTAAAAGTACAGGGCTTGCAGGTCATGCCCGGCGAAACGGATGAGACAATTGAGCTGATTGCGCCGGGAACCTATTATTTTAAAAACGGAAAACACTATTTCCTGTATGACGAGGTGATGGAGGGATACTCCGAGACCACCAGAAACATTGTGAAGGTGTCGGAGGATTATATGGAGCTGACAAAGCGCGGTGTCGTCAATGTACATATGCTTTTTGAGAGAGAGAAGCAGAATGTTACTTACTACTACACGCCGTTTGGCAGCCTGCTGATCGGGATCAACGCCTCCTCTGTCACCGTGGCTGAGAGCGAGGCGGAGATTGCGGTGGAGGTGCACTACGCGCTTGAGATCAACAACCAGCACATGGCAGACTGCAGGATGCATCTGACCGCCGT
>JAFLRQ010000111.1 GCA_022511395.1 Agathobacter sp.
GAACATCGGACATATTATGACGCATGTGCAGATGTTTTGGGATAAATTGTTTTAAGAGGAGAGGTTAAATGTATGAGTTGGTTTTCTGACTATTGGGCATCTCAGTGCGGGAATCCAAGAGGGTTTGTTGGAAGAATCATGACTTGGGCTATGAATCGTGTGAACAAGGTAATGTATCATGGAATCATAGAAAGCATGAACCCATCTCAGGGTATGAAAATTCTTGATATTGGCTTTGGAAATGGATATTTGGAAAAATTAATATACAGGAAAGTAAAATGTTCAATTTATGGCATTGACATATCAGAGGATATGGTGAAATTGGCTTCTGCAAGCAACAAAAACGGAATTGCGAATGGAGATATTCACCTTTCTGTGGGGGATTGCTGCAAGCTTGAATTTGAAGATAATTCGTTCGACATAATTACTACAATGAATACGATTTATTTCTGGAATGATACAGTACAAGGCTTGCAGGAAATATATAGAGTTTTGAAAGCCGGAGGCGTGTTTTATAACGCTGTACTCACAAAGGAGAGCTTAGACAAGGTATTTTATACAAAAAACGGGTTTAAGAAATTTGAAAAAAGTGAGTATGTTGAGCTGGGACGGCAGGTTGGTTTTCAAAATATAACTTTTAAAAATCTCGGGAAAAAATATGGTCTGCTCATAATATATGAAAAGTAATTCGACAGCTGGAATAAAGCCTGTAACATGTGGCGTTGCATCATGGTGTGATAAAGCACGTGTGAGTTGATTGTTATGCGACAGCTCGTGTGCTATCATATGTCTTGTCTCGAGGCCGATAAGATAATAAATGATAAGGAGATGAGATATATGAGTTTAGGTTCGAATATCAGTTTTTTAAGAAAGCAGAAAAAATATACGCAGGAACAGTTTGCTGAAAAGATGGGTGTTACAAGGCAGACGGTATCGAGATGGGAGTCCGATGAAGTGGTGCCGGAGCTTGCAAAGCTGATTGAAATAAGTGACTTTTTTACATGTAAGCTGGATGCGCTTGTAAAGGAGGAGCTGTCAGAAAAAGGAGATATTTACTCAAAGGTTCAGATCAAAAAAGTGGCAGCCTTCAGGTTTGCAAGCTATATCATGATTTCGACTAACCCTGAGAGTGATGTGAATAATTACATGGAGAAATGGGCTGCCGACAGCGGGCTAAAGGCGATGTATCCGAATGCGAAGCTGATCGGTTGGGATTTCCCGTTTGTATCACAGGAGCAGCAGCACAGATTTGGCATGCATGGATATGTTGCGGCTTATGTGCTGCCGGAGGACTTTGAAACGCAGTGCCCGGGCGTGCAGTATATGGAAAATGCAGAGGCGGATTATGCGGTAATTACGATCAAGGAGCCTTTTGTGCAGCCTTTCGAGAGGATTCCAAAGGCTTATCAGTTGATCATGGAATATCTCCGGGCAAATAACTTTAAGGAAAAGCAGCAAGAGAATATCATTAGCTGCTTTGAACATGAGTATGAAGCGGACGGAGCTACCTTTATGGATGTATATATTCATGTGGATGGTGTGACGAAGGTGGATGCTTTTTCCCAGTTTAATTGAGCGCATAATACAAAAGAAGGCTTTCGGAGATGCTCCGGAAGCCTTCTTCTGTAAAGCTGATCGGCTGTGCTCAGTCGATGGGAATCCTCAGTACCTGACCGATCCTCAGAAGATCGCTGCTCAAGCCGTTTAAGCTTTTGATTGCGTTTACCGTGGTGTTATACCTTTGCGATATCTGCCAGAGCGTATCACCCGCACGGACGGTGTACTCAATATAAGGGACAGGGGATGCTCCGGCAGAAGGAATTTTGAGGATCTGTCCAATACTCAGGTTGTTGCCGGACAGCCCGTTTAACTTTTTAATTGCGTCAACCGTCGTGTTATACATCTGGGCCAGCCGCCAAAGTGTATCCCCTGCACGGACAACATATTCGAAGTACGACCCGCCGGCATCAGCGCCGGGGGGAAACACATTATTTGCTCCCAGATAGGTATTATACAGTGCCTGCCATGTGAGCGCCCCAACGATGCCGTCGGGCTCCAGCCCTGCCGCACGCTGAAAAGCCATGACCGACTGCTGTGTCCCCGAGCCGAATTGTCCGTCCTGTGCCGGAGCCGGAATCGTCGAGTTAAATTCGGCTGCCACATTCAAAAGATACTGCAGAGTAATGACATCCTGCCCGGATGAACCCCTGCGAAGAACCGAACTTGGCGGAACGGTTCCGATTCCGAGAGAAGTCCCCTCGCTGTCCAGCTCACCAAGTCTGGTCACAGAGGCATACAGATAGGAAAGCTTATTCCATGTGGCTTTTCCGACTATGCCATCGGGGGACAGATTGAAAATGTTCTGAAACTTGACAACCGCCGCCCTCGTGCTTTCGCCGAACACGCCCGCCTGGTCCGTGATCGCAGGAATTGCGGGGTAATTGCGGCGCACTCTTTCCAGATAGGTCTGAATTGTCTGTACGTCAAGTCCGGTACTTCCCTGTTTGAGCGCAGTGCCGGGATAGGAGGAAAGGATTCCGGTAATAATGTTTGTCTCTGCAATTATTACATCCTTCGGGTAATAGGAGCGCAATATTTGAAGCGGAGTGAGTCCCTGATTTGCCAGTGTGACGGTTCCCCACTGGGACATGCCTGCGCAGGTCACAGTGGTGCCATTGCAGAACGATGTAAAATAGGGCGCGTTCTGTCCCGGCCTTTGGACAAATTCATTAAATATTTCGTCCACGATTCGGCTGATGGATTCATAAATATTCCGTCCGTATATAAAATATTGGTCGTAGGCGGTATTGTTTGTTATGTCAAAGTTGTAGCCGCGGCTCCGGTACCACTCGGTATAAACCCTATTCAGCGCAAAGGTGATAATTGCATAGATATTTGCTCTCAGGGACGCATCCGGCCAGGTTGGATATATTTCACTGCTGGCAACGTTTTTTACATAATCGGGAAAAGACACCTGTACATTGGACGCGGACGCATCGGGACCGCCTAAGTGTACGGTAATTGGATTTGGAATGACCACTTGGCGGAGAACCCGCGGATCCGCATCCTGTCCCTGTTGATCGCGCCTCCCCGACATGGAGGCGGCGGGCGCGCCGATCTGAATCTCTGTCACGGTTGGGGTGCGCTGCATTGCCTGCATCGGCTCAAATTCAATCGGCTGAATGGCCGTCTCGCCATCCAGAATTGGAATGCCGGTAATATGAACCGAATTAAAGCCCTCTGCAAACGCGAACACATCATAGCTGATAAAAGGCGTTCCGGAAAAATTCGGATCTAGGGACAGGGAGCGGTCCAGAGTTTCTAAAGCGATCCGCTCTGTTTCCCCGCTTTCATCTGTCGCCGCATAATGAACATTCTGTTCCTGTTGATCCATAATCCAGATCCGTACCCCGCTGATCGGAAGCGCGTCGTGCGCTGCCCGTGCCTGTACGATTAAATAACCGATAGCCATAAATTTATAGATTCCTCCTTCAAAGCATTTCCCTATACACAATATGAAGAAAAGACGGATACGGTTACTGCTGTTCGCGATTTTTGCGTCCGCATTTTATAGTGGTAAACGGAGCGCGGAAATGATATAATCAAATTCACAATTTAGAGAATCAAGTTGAGGTGGAAAATGGAACAGTATCGTATGTGTGAACTGTGTTTTTATGGGGAAAAGCCGGAGGAGAGTCAGGCGATTGTTGATTTGACAGCGGAATTGAGCTGTGGCGGGATCAAGCTGTCCGTTCCGGGATTTTATGCGGGAGACGGTGTATATAAGGTGCGTTTTCTGCCGGAGACTGCGGGTAAATGGACTTACCGGATTTCGGGCTGCATTCAGGAGGAGGGAACCGTTGAGGTGGCCCGCGCTGTATCCTGCCACGGCATGGTGCGCGCCGAGAAACTGCATTTTTGCCATCAGGACGGCACGCTGTTTCACCCCTTCGGAACGACGGTGTATGCGCTGGTTCATCAGGAGGATGGGCTGGTGGAGCAGACCATGGAAAGCCTGAAAAACGCACCCTTTAATAAGGTGCGGTTCTGCGTATTCCCGAAGCACTACGACTTTAATCACAATGAACCGCCCTTCTATGCCTTTGAGAAAAGAGCGGACGGAAGCTGGGATGTGAACCGTCCTTGCCTTGCATTTTGGGACAGGCTGGACGAAATTATCCTGAGGATGAATGAAATGGGAATTCAGGCTGACCTGATCCTGTTCCATCCCTATGACCGCTGGGGATTTGCCAAAATGCCGCAGTCAGACAATTTGATCTATCTGGATTATCTGATTCGCCGTCTGGCAGCGATGCCGAACCTGTGGTGGAGCCTGTCAAACGAATACGATCTATGCACAGAAAAGACCATGGAGGATTGGGAGGAGATTGAATGCTTTGTGGCAGAGAAGGATCCGTATCACCATCTTTTGTCCAATCACAATTGCTTTAAAACATGGGATTTTTCCCGTCCCAACGTGACCCACGCCTGTATTCAAACCAAAGCGCTGACAAGGGTTGCGGCGTGGCGGGAAAAATATCAAAAGCCGGTGGTGATCGATGAATGCTGTTACGAGGGGAATTTGCAGCATTTTTGGGGAAGCATTTCCGGAAGGGAAATGACAAACCGCTTTTGGCGCGTGGTTACCATGGGAGGCTACTGTACCCATGGAGAGACTTTTTTGGATCCTGAGGGGGAGATTCTCTGGTGGAGCAGGGGAGGAACCTTAAAAGGGGAAAGTCCGGCACGAATCTCGTTTCTCAGAAGCATTGTGGAGCAGCTTCCGGGTCCCATCGAGCCCGTAGAATCGACATTGTGTGCTCTGGCAAGACTTCAGGGGGAGCGGGCAGAGGCAGCGCTAAAGCGGCTGGAGCCGGGATTTGCTTCCTTTGCGAGGCATATGTTTCGCATGACAGAGGAAGAAAGGCTGGATTTCTGCGCGAATGAATTCACCTATCAGGGGCGCTGCGGAGAGGATGCTTACCTGACCTTTTATGATCTGCGCACCTGTGTGCAGGATTTTCTGGAATTGCCGGAGGAGCATACCTATCGTGTGGAGCTGATTGATACCTGGGAGATGACGCGGACGGTCATAGAGGAAAAGGCCAGCGGAAAAACCGAGCTCAAGCTTCCGGGCAAGGAAGGCATGGCGGTGCTGGCCGTGCGCAATT
>JAFLRQ010000112.1 GCA_022511395.1 Agathobacter sp.
ATGTCACAGCACCTAGCATTATACATGCTAAAATTGGAAAATGCAAGCATTTTTTAAAATTAATTTATGAGATCATTGACGTCCCGGAAAATTCCGGCTTAATATGGAAGTAATCCAGCACGGTCGCGCCGATGTCTGCAAACGTAGCCCGGGTGCCGAGATTCCCGGGAATTACCTTCGGTCCGTACAGCAAAAACGGCGTGTGCTCTCTGGAATGGTCGGTAGAGACTGTGTAGCCGGGATCGCAGCCGTGATCCGCCGTGATCATCAGGATGTCGTCCTCCCTCAGCTTTCCGCAGATTTCCGGAAGCTTCCCGTCAAAATAAGCCAATGCCTTTGCATATCCGTCTATATCATTGCGATGCCCATAGAGCATGTCAAAGTCCACCAGATTGACAAACAGCAATCCCTCAAAATCCTTATCAAGATATTCCAGCGTTCTCTCGATTCCTTCCTCGTTCCCACTGGTATAAACCGCCTCCGTGATCCCCTTTCCCGCAAAAATATCCTTAATCTTTCCTACCGCAATCACATCCTTCCCGCTCTCCGAAAGCTGGTCAAGCATCGTAACCGACGGGGGAAGAAGCGAAAAGTCGTGCCTGTGGGGTGTCCTCGTAAACGGGCCTCCGCTCGGGCCGATAAACGGGCGGGCAATGACCCTCCCGACACCGTGCTCTCCCTGCAGAATATCGCGGGCAATGCGGCAGTACTCATAGAGCTGCTCCACGGGAACGACCTCCTCATGCGCCGCTATCTGGAATACGCTGTCAGCGGAAGTGTATACAATCAGATCTCCGGTCTTCATATGGGCATCTCCGTACTCCTGGATCACCGCAGTCCCCGAATAGGGTTTATTGCAAAGCACCCCTCTGCCGGTCCTCTTGCTGAATTCATCCAAGACCTCCTTGGGGAAACCGTCCGGATAAACCGGCAGCGGCTTCTTGGAAATGATTCCGGCAATCTCCCAATGCCCTATGGTGGTGTCCTTGCCCTTGGAAGCCTCCTTTATGCGTGCGATCCTCGCCGTGGGCTTTGCCGTCCTTTGCCCACAGTCTACGCCCTCTATATTGAAAAGACCCATTTGCGCCATGTTGGGCATATTAAAATAGGAACTGGAAGCCACGGACCTTATGGTATTGGTTCCCTTGTCACCGTATTCCGCCGCATCTTCCATTTCACCTACGCCAAAGCTGTCTAATACAATCAATACTGCCCTCTTCATATTTACCCCCCCTCCTCTATTCCCTACTGATACCACCGGATTGCTCCCGCAATCCCGCAGGAAAGTACAGATCAAATGTCTGCACTGCCTGTACTTTCCGAATTTTCCTGCGCAAGCTCTTCCTCTAAAAGCTCCTCCTGCCGATCTATTTCTTTTGCTTCTTCTGCCAGCTCCTCCGTTAATCGGGAGAGTTCTTCCATGCACTCGGCCAATATGCCCTTCCCCTCGTCGGTTCCAAACGCTTTCTCTGCCATTTCCTCGCGCCTCTCCTCAGCCGTCTTCGGTTCAAGCTTCTCCGCCTTCTCGGCCATTTTCTCGCCGAGCTCTTTTGCCTCATCCATTGCGTGCCGCATCTGCTCCATATTATACTGTTTCCTGACAGCGGCAATCTCGTCCTCATATGTATGAAACATTTCCAGCTTCCTTGCAATATCCTCAAGGGTACTGCATTCCATATTTTTCAGGTTTTCCTTTTGCTTCTCCCAAAACTCAATCTGTCCTGTCGCTTTTTGCTGACGCTCAGCTTTCTCCTGCGTGCTTTTCATCGCCGTTTTCTGCAGGATCGGCAAATTTCCGCCAAACAGGGAACCTCCCTTGTTCGGCACTGCATTAAACTTTGTAATATTCATAAAATCCCTCCCTGTACTTATCTTCAGTATAGACGGAATTTTACGGCTCGTCAATACAGCCCTTAAACAACGACCGCAGGATTGACACCAATCCGAGCAAAATGCTATAGTAATAGGAACATAATGCAAAAGGAGAATCGCGATGTGGCTGGCAGACGGTTGGAAAGACTATGAAGTGATAGACTGCTCGACAGGCGAAAAGCTGGAGCGCTGGGGAAAATATCTTCTGGTGCGGCCGGACCCTCAGGTGATCTGGAACACACCAAAGGCCGAGCCCGGCTGGAAAAAGAGGAACGGACACTACCACCGGAGCTCCAAGGGCGGCGGCGAGTGGGAATTTTTTGACCTGCCCGAGGAGTGGACGGTTTCCTACACGCTGCCCATCGGCCGGGAGCTGACCTTCCGGCTGAAGCCCTTCAGCTTCAAGCACACCGGGCTGTTTCCGGAGCAGGCTGCCAACTGGGACTGGTTTTCACAACTGATCGACAGCTCTGTGAAAAGCGGGCATAATGTGAAGGTTCTGAACCTTTTCGCCTACACCGGAGGCGCTACGCTGGCGGCAGCAGCCGCCGGGGCAAGCGTGACCCATGTGGACGCCTCGAAGGGCATGGTGACATGGGCAAAGGAGAACGCCATCGCCTCCGGGCTCGGCGAGGCACCCATCCGCTGGCTGGTGGACGACTGCGTAAAATTTGTGGAGCGGGAGATCCGCCGGGGCAGCCGCTACGATGCAATCATCATGGACCCGCCCTCCTATGGCCGTGGTCCCAAAGGGGAGACCTGGAAGATTGAGGAAAACGTGTACGCTCTGATCCGGCTCTGCGCACAGCTGCTCACGGATCAGCCCCTGTTTTTCCTGATCAATTCCTACACCACAGGCCTGCAGCCCGCGGTGCTGAGCTACATGATGAACACCGCGCTCCCTGTCACAGCTTCCGCAGGGGACAGAGGCGCCGGAAATCCTGAAAGAATGCCGTATACCGTTACCGCCGACGAAATCGGCCTCCCCGTCGCTTCCAACGGACTCGCGCTGCCCTGCGGCGCAAGCGGACGGTTAGAGCTGAGAAAACCCTGATCCGCCACCGTTTCCTTGGAATCAATGAATGCACTCGGAATTGCAAGGTAAGAATTGATTCCATCCTTGCAGTTGTGTTATACTATGTGTCAGGAAAATACAGAAAGGCAAGGTCTTACATGAAGAAAAAAGTGATACCCGTCCTCGTTGTGGTTGCGCTGATTGCAATCATCGTCGGAATCATGGGAATATCTGCGCTGATAAAAAAATACACACCCTCAAAGGATTGGCAGGATCTGAGTGAATACTATCATCTGAGCTCGCCGGATCAGGTTGCGATCGTTCTGGACCGCGAACTCATCGACACCACTGCCAAAATGATCAACGGCTATATTTATGTGGACTATCAGTTTGTCCATGACCATATCAATCCCCGTTTCTACTGGGACGAAAACGAAAACATTCTGCTCTACGCCACTGCCCGCGAGCTGATTTCCGCGGAGGCGGAGAGCAACCGCTACCTGATCACCAAGTCCCCCGTGGACTTCGGACGCCCCATAGTAAAGGCAACCTCGGACTCTGCGTACATCGATCTGGATTTCGTGAAGGAATACTCGGATTTTACTTATGAGTATGTAGCGGATCCCAGCCGCATAGTTATGACCAGCCGGTGGGGCGATTATGAAGTCGCCTCTGTCAAGCGCAAAACAAATGTCCGCGTGAAGGGCGGGATCAAGAGCCCGATCCTTGCGGAGCTCGCCGAGAAAGCCTCGGTGACCGTCCTTGAAAAGGAGGAGAACTGGACAAAAGTCATGACCGACGACGGAATCATCGGCTATGTGCAGGACACCAAGCTGTCCGGAACCGAAACCCAAACCCTCGTCAGTGAATACAAACCGGAGACATTTACCCATATAACCAGAGATTTTGAAATCTGCATGGCATGGCATCAGGTGCTGAACAGAACCGCCAACGGAGATATTGCATCCGTGCTCACCTCCACAAAGGGACTCAACGTAATCTCTCCGACATGGTTCTACCTGAACGACAACGAGGGCGGTCTTATGAATCTCGCAAGCAGTGACTACGTGAACTACTGCCATTCACAGAATATCGAGGTATGGCCGTCCGTCAACAATCTCGAGAACCGCGATGTGGATTCCGCCTATGTTCTGACGCACACCAGCACGCGCCACAATCTGGTGAACCAGATCGTCTCCATGGCGATCCAGTACAATCTGGACGGCATCAATCTGGACTTTGAAGCGCTCAGTCCGCAGGCGGTCGGCGATTCCTACATCCAGTTTGTGCGCGAGCTGTCCATCAAATGTGAGAACAACGGCATTGTCCTCTCCATCGACAACTACGTGCCGACCAGCTACACTGCCTTCTACGACCGCGCCGAGCAGGCGAAGTTCGCGGACTATGTCGTGATCATGGGTTACGACGAGCACTACGCCGGCTCCAGCGAGGGCTCCGTCTCGTCGCTCCCATGGGTTCGGCAGGGCGTAGTGGATACCTTAAAGGAAGTTCCCTCCGAGCAGGTCATCCTGGGCATGCCATTTTACACACGGCTGTGGACGCTCACCCCAACGGTGACTGCTGAGGATGACGACATGGACATTTCCTACGAGGTGACCTCCAAGGCATATGGCATGCAGGCCATAGAGAACCTTATCAACACTCATGGTGCCAAAAAGCAGTGGCTCGCCGAAACCGGACAGAATTACGCGGAATATGAGTCCGGAGGTGCAATCTGCAAGGTGTGGATCGAGGATTCGTCCTCTGCCGAGGGACGCCTGAAGCTTCTGGAGGAATACAACCTCGCAGGCGCCTCCTTCTGGAAGCTCGGACTGGAAAAGAAAGACATCTGGGATATCATTATCAAGTATGTCAATTGATCGAATAATCAATCAAACCCCTGCATAGATTGAACTAACATCGTTTATTTTCAATCTGTCAGGGGTTTTTATGAAGAAAAAATTTGAAATTTTTATGGTCGCCTGTCTCTTTGTAAGTTCCTTTTTTCTGGCGCGCATGGGCGCTGCCCTCGTATCAAACAACAAGTCCAGCCG
>JAFLRQ010000113.1:0-3067 GCA_022511395.1 Agathobacter sp.
TTTTTTTTTATATTAATAATAATAATTAACAAGGAACATCCGCCTTTTATAGAAAAAGGGGAAACCGGCAAGAAAAATCTTGAATGCTATAGCGTTTCTGTTTGGGCAGTTATTACGGGCGGACATGGTGGTTATCATCATTATAATTTTGTCAAACGAAAGAATGGCAAATACCGATTGAAATTTTATCCTGTTCTTGAATGGTTTGGAGGGGTGCTATTTTTGTCATTATATATATGGATCATAAAAAGTCATTGGGACTCGATTTTGAAATATCCGGAAATGGAAATACCTTCTTTTTTAGGCCTTTTTCTTCTGTTTCTAAGTATGTGGACTGCTTTGAACATCGACTCAATTGTTGCCAGGATATATTTTCATAAATATATGAAAAAGCAAATAAAGGGTAAGCGTCGTTAGATCAAACTGCAGCAATAAGATAATTCTATGACGTGCAAATGAAAAATACGGAGGTCGCAAATATGACTACGGTGGAAATGATCCAGTTGATTACAAATATCTTTTTGATCATCGGTGTTGCTGTCGCTGCGGTCCAGCTTGCTTTAAATCGAAAAATTGCAAGAATGGATTTTGACAGGCGAAAGAAAGAGGCGACGATTGCCTTTACGCATGAAGTTTTAGCGTTGGTGGGGGACTGTATACGATTTTGACATCTATGCACGGATCTGCGGCACAACCACAGTATCGTACTGGAAGCAGCTCAGTCATGTGATAGCGGAAAAAAGAAAAGAATCGCATAGGCCAAACCTTTATGTGGAATATGAAAGACTTGCTAACCGTATCAGTGAGCGGGGGGAACCGAAAGAAGACCACAGCGGCGATATTAACGAGAAACTGTGGTTTTAACAGGGCGGCAAAATCTGCTAAAGTTTTCCTCCAAACAAGCCGATATAATAATAACAAAGGATTGCGCACGGATTCAAGGGATTGAACTGTCTTTGAATGTGTGCGCCTTTTCTTTGCAAAATAAAACAAAGCCGCTCGGACCTTTCGGAGAGCGGCGCGGGCTCGGACTGACAGAAGAGGCCGCAGAAAGGAGAACTATGGGAATTGGAGCAGTAACCGCCTCATACCGACCGGATTATCGGGGGTATGGGGCAAAAGGAAAGGCGAAGGAGGATGATTTTTACAGTCGCCTTTCAGAGGCACAGTCGTCAGCGGCAGGTGAGCCGGAGGAGACGCCGAAGGAAGCAGCGGAATCCGCGGAGGCTTCCTTTGGAGATTACTGGCAGATGATCCGCGACCACATTGCGCAGATGACGGAAAAAATTGAGAGCGGGGACATCGAGGAGTCGTTTCAGATCGGCAGCCAGTCCTTCACCTTGAAGGAGTGGGATGAGCTTCTTGCAAGGCTGGATGCGGTTCTGGAGGAAATCAGGAAGGCGGTGGCGGAGGAAGTCGAGAAGAAGAAGGAAGCCGCCGGGATCGGCGATGCACGCCATGATATGCTGGTGTCATCCACCGTGCAGGCACGCTTCCCCTCGCAGGAATATGACGATGCGGGAGAGAGGCTGGATGATATCTATCTGATCGCGATGGATCGCGACGGCATCCGCTGCAGCAAGGCGGGCTCGTCGGAGTACGAGTGGATGATTGTCTTTGAGGATGAATCACAGTATGAGAGGGCGGCGGAGTTTATGGAATGGGCCTCCGGCCTCATGGACAATTTCCTGTTCGCGGCGCACAGCAATTTCTGGGAGGACTATCTGAACGAAAGCATGGATGTTGACGCATTCAAGGAGTTTCTGAGCGGGACGGATAACGGTATCCCCAACTACGGCATTGGCGACGGAAACCTTATGCGCATTGACAGGGACAAGATCGGCTGGGCGAAGTACATGAATCCGCTCGGCATCAAGCTCTACACGGGTGAGGAGTTCCTGGCAATGATCAACAGACAGATCGAGGAAAATCTTGCAAAGTATAAAGTTGGGAAACATTGATTAGATAAAAACAGCACTGCCATACATCACAGTGCTGCATGATCAAAGAATTACAGGGTGTCGCCCGGGGAATGCTGCCTGCCATGCGCATTGCGGTATTCTCTGGGCGGCATTCCTTTTTGCCTGCGGAAGCTCTTGGAGAAATAGAGGCTGTTGTCAAAACCAACGGAATTGGCGATGGCGGTGACAGACAAATCGGAGTGCTCTAAGAGATCGCAGGCCTGCTTCATGCGGAACTGCGTAAGGTACTCTTTGGGCGACTGCTGCATCACTGTCTCAAAGGAGCGGAAGAGATGGCTTCGGCTGAGGCCGACATAGGCGGCGATATCCTCCACAGTGATGGGGTAGGAGTAGTTGGCGCTGATGTACTCAATGCTTTTTTGCACATAGGTGTTTGCGGTGTGCTCGGATTCCTTTTTGTGGGCTCCTTCCATAAAAAGCGCCAGCGCGGTGTAGAGCCGTCCGCTCATTTCCACTGCGTGCCGGAATTCATTTCCTCTGGCGTCGTAGATGTGGAGGAGCTGATGGCGGATTTCATAGCCGGCGGGCACCTGAAAAATGCAGGGCGTTTTTGGGGTAAAGTCCGTGGCGCGCAAAATCATGGCGGCGTCGCTGCCGGTGAAGCCGACCCACGCATACTCCCACGGGTCGGCGTCATCCGCCCGGTAGATGACCTCGGTGTTCGGATACACCAGAAAGGCGTCTCCGGCGGACAGCGCGTAAGTGGTATCGCCCACGCGGTAGGAGCCCTTGCCTGAGATAATATAGTGGATCAGGTAGTGGTTCCGGATTCCGGGGCCCCACTGGTAGCCCGCGTCGCAGAGCTGGCAGCCCACATTGTAGACCGAGAGGGAGACCAGCTCGTTATATGCTGAGATATAGGAGTTTTTATATTTTTGATTCATGAGAGACCTCGCTTTGTGATTTCGACATTATCCTATCAAACTTTTTCTCCATATGCAACATAATTACATATATTACAACACATTTCCTTATGTACATTCCATGGCACATGCACTAAAATAAACTACAGTTCATGGACTAAGTTGATGGAAAGGAGAATCGATTATGGCAATTTTGGTTACTGGAGGAGCCGGATATATCGG
>JAFLRQ010000113.1:3167-4891 GCA_022511395.1 Agathobacter sp.
GGAAAGGAGAATCGATTATGGCAATTTTGGTTACTGGAGGAGCCGGATATATCGGGAGCCATACGTGTGTGGAGCTCTTAAATGCGGGCAACGAGGTCGTGGTATTGGATAATCTGTCCAACTCCTCGGAGAAATCGCTGGAGCGGGTCGAGGCGCTGACGGGGAAGAAGGTGGCGTTTTACAAGGGCGATATTTTAGACCGTGGGATACTGGAAAAAATTTTCGCGGAGCAGAAGATTGAGAGCTGCATCCATTTTGCAGGGCTAAAGGCAGTGGCAGAGTCCGTGGCAAAACCGTGGGAATACTACAACAACAATATCTCCGGGACGCTGACGCTGGTGGATGTGATGCGCGAAAACGGCTGCAAAAACATTATTTTTTCCTCCTCGGCGACTGTGTACGGAGATCCGGCGGAAATCCCCATCACAGAGGATTGCCCGAAGGGACAGTGTACCAACCCCTACGGCTGGACAAAGTCCATGCTTGAGCAGATCCTCATGGATCTTCAGAGGGCGGACAATGCATGGAACGTGATTCTGCTTCGGTACTTCAATCCCATCGGGGCGCATGAGAGCGGCACGATGGGAGAGAACCCCAACGGGATTCCGAACAACCTCATGCCCTACATCACGCAGGTGGCGGTCGGCAAGCTGAAGGAGCTGGGGGTGTTCGGCGACGACTACGACACACCGGACGGAACCGGCGTGCGGGATTACATTCATGTGGTGGATCTGGCTGTGGGGCATGTGCTGGCACTGAAAAAAATCCGGGAGAATGCGGGACTTTGCATCTACAACCTCGGCACCGGCCACGGTTACAGTGTGCTGGACATTGTGAAGAACTTTGAGGAGGCAAACGGGGTTCAGATTCCCTATGTGATCAAGGAGCGCAGGCCGGGGGACATTGCCGCCTGCTACTGTGACCCAAGCAAAGCGGAGCGGGAGCTGGGCTTTCGGGCGCGGTACGGCATCCGCAAGATGTGCGAGGACTCCTGGAGATGGCAGAAGAACAATCCGAACGGGTATCAGGAATAATTAAATCAGGATTTTAAATATTCTTCCGTTGTCATGAGTGCAACCTGAAGGGGCGAGAGGCCGGACAGTATGAGTTCGGTCGCCGCCTCTTTTTCTCTGGTCAGACCAGAAACGCCGTCCGTCAGATAGACCACGTAAATTCCGGCATCCATCAGCGCGAGCACGGTGGAGAGCACACAGCACTCCGCGACCACGCCGGTGACGACGACGCGCCCAGCCTCCATTGCGGCGGCATATACCTCAGGGATTGCGAGGGAGGAGTAGACGCTCTTGGTGTAGAGCGGATAGCGCTGCAGAGCCTCGGAGAGCTGGGGAACCATTTCATTTGCCCATGCGTCATGGTTGATTTTATCATATTTTTGATTGTAGTCTGCCCAGACGCCGACAGGATTTTCGGTGTAGAGAAAGCGCGTAAAGATGACATTCTTGCATTTTTGACAGTTTATGACGGAATTTATGCGTTTTGCAGCACCCTCCGTGTCGAGACATGCCCAATGCTGTCCCTTCGTGTAAATGTTCTGCATGTCAATCACTAGGAGTAAATCATTGTCTGTGCGCATGGGAAACCTCGCTTTCAAATAAAAAAAGAATGTGCCTTCCGGCACATCCTCGGGTTGGGCTGTTATGCACAGTCAGCAGTCCGTACGGGAATCGAACCCGTGTTTCCGCCGTGAGAGGGCGGCGTCTTAA
>JAFLRQ010000114.1:0-2361 GCA_022511395.1 Agathobacter sp.
AAATCGAAAATATGTTCTTGACAAACACTTGTTCTTGTTGTATATTAAGATCAGAAAGTCGAACAAATGTTCCAAACAGGTATTCAGACACACACAGCAGGAGGAAGGATTATGAGGAGAGTATATAATTCACGGATATCACAGAGAGCCAACGATTGCCTGCGCAGACGGGAGCGCGCGCTGCAAGTGAAGAGACAGATTCTGATACTCGCCGCGGTCGTTGTGACCGGGCTGGCAATCCTCCTTGGCAGCAGCATCCGCGCCATGGCGAGTTCGCCCAAGAAAGCGGAGATGCACAAATACTATACCAGCATAGCAGTGGAGCGCGGAGACACCTTGTGGGCGCTTGCTGATGATTATATAGCGGAAGGGCTGATGGACCGCAAGGCATTTATCGCGGAGGTGAGCGAGCTGAACCACCTGACAGATGGGCATATTCACAGCGGGGCGCACATTATCGTTCCCTATTATTCGGAGGAAGTGAAGTAGATACAAAAAAGAGGAAGTGTTTCCAATAATCTTCTCATAACAAGAGTTGAAAAAATAGCTGGAATACTTTATAATCTCCATATGGAGAGAGATTGCAATGTTTAAGCTGTTTTACGTCATTTTTATGAACCTGCACCGGGCTCCGTATATGATTCCGCGGATGCGCAACCGCGCGGATCACCCGGAGCGCTACTCGGTTGAGCAGAGGTACGCCCTTGTTCATTATACCATCTATCTGATGAACAAGACCGGCAAGATCACAACAGAGGCCTACGGTCTGGAAAACCTTCCGGAAGAGGGCGGTTATATCATGTATCCGAACCATCAGGGAAAGTATGATGTCTGCGGTATTATGTACACCCACAAGAAGCCCTGTTCTTTTGTGATGGACAAACACAAATCCCATACCATCCTCGTGCGGGAATTTTGCGATCTGGTGCAGGCGAAGCGCCTGGAGAAGGATAATCCCCGTCAGGGCATAACCGTGATCACACAGGTTGCAAAGGAGGTTGCCGAGGGGAAGCGCTATATTCTGTTCCCGGAAGGGGGATATCGCTTCAACAATAAGAATGCCGTCTGTGATTTCAAGGCCGGCAGTTTTAAGATTGCCCTAAAATCCAAAGTGCCGATTGTGCCGATTGCATTATATGATTCCTATAAGGTGTTCAACAGCTTCCATATCGGCCCCATCACCACGCAGGTACACTATTTGAAACCGATCACCTATGAGGAATACAAGGACATGAAGACGCAGGAGATCGCAGACCTGGTCAAGCAGCGGATCGAGGAAAAGATCTCCGAAATTCAATCCTCCCTCAAATGAACATGCTTTGCTGCTTCGCGCCGCCGGTCGTCCTCGATGGCGGCGTAGTGTTTTCTCGTGGTGTTCACATCCTTGTGGCCGAGCACATCCGCGACCAGATAGATGTCGCCGGTTTCCCGGTAAAGGCTGGTGCCGTATGTGCTGCGCAGCTTGTGCGGAGTGATTTTTTTCAGGCTCGTCACTAGGCCGGAATATTTTTTGACCAGATTCTCCACGGCGCGCACGGTAATCCGCCGATTCTGCATGGAGAGAAAGAGGGCATTGGTGTGTCCCTCCGCCGGAACAAGCTCCTTTCGCTGCAGCATATAGTCTGCCAAAGCAGACGCAACCTCGTCTCCGAAATACACGATGACCTCCGCGCCGCCCTTGCGATGCACCTTAATCCCATTGTTTTTAAAATCAACATCGCCCAGGTCCAGTCCAACGCACTCGGACACACGGATTCCGGTTCCCAGCATGAGAGTCAGCAGGGCAAGATCACGTATTCTCGTCTTCTCATGATATTTCTGCTGCCTGCCGCTTAAACTTTCGCCGGATTCCACCTCATCCAACAGGCGTGCAACCTCATCCACATCCAGCCGAATGATCGCCTTTTCATGAATCTTTGGCATATCGACCTTCACGGCAGGGTTTGTGTCTATGAGTTCATTCTTAAAAAAGTAGTTGTAGAAGGTGCGCAGAGATGCCAGCTTTCGCTTAATGCCGCGCTCGTCATTCGTGTGAACCTCGCCGTCCTTCTCGTAGAGCTTCAGATAATACAGATACTCCTCGATATCCATCGGAGTCAGTTGGTCTAAAAGAGTGATCGGAATCTCGCGGATTTCCAGCTTTTTGCAGATTGGATTGTTGTCGTGCAGATAATCGAAAAAACACCCCAGATCGTAAGCATAGGCAATCCGCGTTCGGGAGGCCGTCGTCGGCTCAATCCCAATAAAAAACTGTTTGCAGAAGGCCGGAAGCTTCGCGATCTGATGCCGCAGCTTTAGTTCATTGTCAATATTGATATTTTCGTAATATGCTTTCTCTTTTACCATTGTACAACCTCTGTT
>JAFLRQ010000114.1:2461-4783 GCA_022511395.1 Agathobacter sp.
CAATATTGATATTTTCGTAATATGCTTTCTCTTTTACCATTGTACAACCTCTGTTTTTGTGTATGCCGCGAGTCACTAGGCTCAAACATTGCTTTCGTGCAAGCACGAGCAATTTTATGCTTATGACCCTAGTATCATTATATCGTATTTCCGAAAGAAAACCAAAAGTTTTTAAAATTTTTTTTAAAATGTCACTTAGGTGTCACTTTCACTGTGCAATAATATCGTTGTCAGAAAAACAAAAAAGGAGCTTGCCATGAAATTCATGAATATACTACAGAAATTTTCCCTGAAGAACCTGCTATTAAACCGCAAGCGGACCATAAGCACGATGGTCGGCATCATTCTCTCCACGGCGCTGATCTGCGCCACCTGCACACTGGGCTCCAGCTTTCAGGCGACTCTGGTGAATCGCGCCGTCAACAGCACGGGGTATTACCACTTAAAGCTGAGCAATCTGACTCCTGAAACGGCTGCAGAGCTGAAAAACAACCGGGATTTTTCCGCAGTTATGGCTGTGGAAGAGTGCGGAACCGCAGTTTTGCCCGGATGCCAGAACGAGTCAAAGCCCTACGCCTCGCTGCACTCCATGGATCAGGACACCTTCAAAGCCCTGCAGTTTCAACTGGTCGAGGGGCATTTCCCGACGAACAGCCGGGAAATTGTCATCAGCAAACACATGCTGACCAATGGGAAGCTGGCCTACAGGCTTGGACAGAGCATTACCTTAGAGGTGGGAGAGCGGCAGAGCATGGACGGCTTTCCGCTGAACTCCATGAATCCCTACTGGGGAGAGGAGGAAGAGCAGATTGTCCATGCGAAAACCTGCACGTACACCATTGTGGGCATGATTGACCGCCCGGATAATTTCTATGAGTCTTTTGCCGATCCGTGTTACACCGCAATCATAACCGACTCGGCGGAGATGGCTCGAAAATCGACGGTCTTTTTGACGCTGAAAAACCCTTACAGCTACAAAAAGTCCTTCTGTGAGCTGTTGGGCGCAAACCGCTATTACGATGTGGAGCAGCACAATTTGGATAAGGACTCTCCTTACTTGGATTATTCCGTCAACCGGGAGCTACTTCGCTGGGAAGTCTTTGCCTTCAGCGACTCCGTGGTTTCAACGCTGTGTGCGGTTATCGGCGTTGTTGTCCTTATCATCATATTCAGCAGTGTATTCTGCATTCGGAATTCCTTCGCCATTGCCAATACGGAAAAAATCCGGATGTACGGAATGTTTGCAAGCGTGGGCGCAACAAAGCGCCAGATACGGCAAAATGTGATCTACGAGGGCTTTCTGCTGGGAATTGTGGCAATTCCGCTGGGTATTGGCTCCGGAATTCTGGCAGACTGGATTCTGATTAGAATTGTCAATGCACTGCTGGGAGATTTTCTGACCGGAAAACTGACCCTCTCGGTCAGCAGCCTGATGGTTTTGATCTCCGTGGTGCTGGGTTTTATCACCATTTATTTTTCCGCTTTGTCCTCGGCGCGCAAGGCCTCCCGGGTCAGCCCCATTGCACAGCTTAGGAACACACAGGATATCCATATGCGGGCGAAAAGCCTCCGCATTCCCCGCTGGGTGCCCGGCATTTTCCACACAGGCGGTGTCTTAGCCTACAAGAACCTCAAGCGCTCAAGGAAAAAATACCGCACAACCGTGATCTCCCTTGCGGTCAGTATTTTTACGTTCATCACCATGAACGCTTTGCTGGAAAACGCTTTCCGCACAGCCAACCTCTATTACAAGGACTACGACTACAATCTTGTAGTTTGGGGGAGAGGCGGGGATAATTTGAATGATCAGGCAGTATCAGATATATTAAATTTTGATTATATTGAAGAGTCACATATCCTCTACCAATCAAACGATGCAGTGATTCTCACGGACAGCTCTAAATTTAACTTTAATTCGGGCGACAACAAGGAGCGGCCTTTGGTTTTGCTTGCGCTGGATGGTGCCTCTTTCCAGCAGTATGCAAAGAAGATCGGCGCCACTTACCAGAAGGTGGCTGACAAGGGAATCCTCTGTGACAGTTACATGACATATGACAATGACAAATACACACAGCAGCGCATATACAACTATCGGAAGGGCGACACAATCATCGGCACCTATAACGATGCCCCCTACTCAGCAAAAATCGGCTTTGTGACGGACATCAAGCCTTACGGAAGGGAAAACAGTGCCTATTACGGAGGTTATTTAATCTTGAATAAAGAATATTTAGAAAATGGAATGAGTTCTGAATTCCCTGTTTTAGCGATCACAATCCAGTCCGGCAATGCCGATGCTCTGACCGACCGGATTCAGGAAAT
>JAFLRQ010000115.1 GCA_022511395.1 Agathobacter sp.
TCATCGTTTTTTGTGGTCGCAATTAGCAGGCTATTAGCAGAGGGGCGAAAAACCGACAGACGAACAAAGTTCAACTCAAATTATATCCGCTGAATTTCTCGGATACGGTTCTTTCGTTTGTGCTTCTGAACAAACTTCACTATGTAAGTCCAATCACCGCACAATTTCATTTGAATTTTTAATCTTCCTGCTCCACTTGCCTCTTAGAAAATGCGTCCATGTAAGGACACATCCCAGGCCCCAGCCGAAAATGGCATTCCACCAGATCATGTGATAACTGATTGCTGGAAACTCCTGCAAAATGTAGGTGGAGGCTACCCGGCCAGCAAGGGCCGAAGTTGCGACAAAGGTTGAATAGAGCGCGTCATTTGCCCCTTGAAACAGGCCCAGAAGCGGGAAATAGGATGCAAAGGGAATCAGACAGATCGCCACGCACCGCACATGGGCGGTACAGTAGCCGATAGCCTCTGTCTCTAATCCAAATGCTGTTACAATCGGCTCCGCAAAGATAAACGCCACGATCAGGATACAAATAGAAATAATCTCTGAGAGGATCACCGTATGCTTTGCGCCGGTTATGACCCGGTCTGTACGGCCAGCCCCGATATTCTGGCCCGTATAGGTTCCCTGTGTCGTCATCAGGGCATTTGCGGGCAATATCATATAGGTTTCAACCTTTTGCGCCACGGTGAAAGAAGCTGTCATGGCCTCACCATAGCTGTTGACTGCCCGCTGGATGAACACAAAGCCGATAGATACGATAAACTGCTGTAATGCCATAGGAAAGCCGCTTTTCAGCGCCCGCTTCGCCAGCGCCCATTCAAAAGTGAACGCATTCCATTTCCAACGGAACACCGGGTATTTCTTCATCATATAGAAGAACGCCGCCGCACAGGAGGCGGCCTGGGCAACATCTGTAGCGATTGCGGCCCCGGCTACGCCCATTTTGCAGCTATAAACCAATACGATGTCCAACACAACATTGATGGCGCTTGCCACCAACAGGAAATACAGCGTTGCCTTGCTGTCACCGACACCCCGCAGAATCGCGGCGACAATGTTATAACCAAACTGGAAGATCAGTCCTGCCGCATAGATCTTGAAATATGTGTCAGCCATTGAAAGCAGGCTGTCCGGCGTTGCCAGAATATATTTCAGAGCAAACCGGCTGATAAAAATACCGGCTGCGGTTGCGATCATGCCCATTCCCAGCATAAGCAGCAGAGCGGAGGATGCCTGCGCGCGCATTTCCTTTTCCTCTCCGGCCCCGAAGTGCCGCGCGATCAATACGCAGGCCCCGGCTGAAAAACCGTTTGCCAGCGCAAGAAATGCCATTGTCAGAACGCCGCAGGCTCCTACTGCCGCCAGAGGTGATTCTCCCGCAAAATTTCCAACAACAATCGTATCGACCGTGTTGTAGAGCTGCTGGAGAAGCAGTCCGGCGAAAATTGGGAACATAAACGAGAGGATGACTTTCCAGGGAGTTCCCTGCGTCAAGGATTTGCCAGCCATCAGTGTACGATCTCGCAGTCCTTACGCTCCGTATAGAGCTTCCAGAAGTCCTCCGCCAGCAGAGTGGGGTCGCACCTCTCACCGGGGGCAATCGTGCCGGTCACGGTCAGAGTGCCGAGATACACACCCTGCTTTTTCAATTCCTCATGGAGCGCCAGACACATGGCCCGCAGCGCCGCCTTATCCATAGAAAGGGGCAGATAGTCGTACATAGGATACATGGCCAGTCCGCCGCCAGTCACAAGGATGGCTCCCTTCTTCTGGCTGAATTCCTCGCCCACCACCTGCTGGATGGCATGATACGCACCCGCCACATCTACCTTGTACCGTTCCACCAGCAGGTCTACATCCTTTTCACCCCTGATCTCGGTGTCCGGGCTGGTGACGCCCACATTGTAAAACAGCACATCCGGGGTGCCGAACCGGGCCTTCAGATCAGCAAACGCCTTCGTGACGGAGTGCGGCTTGGAGGCATCCGCCACCTGGGTATAAACCTCGATGCCCTTCTCTTTGAACTCCGACTCATAGGCGGCGAGATGTTCCGCATTCCTCGCCATCAAAACCACACGGAAGTCATTTTTGCCGAACTTCTCGGCCACCCGGTTCCCACAGCCGTTTCCCGCGCCAAGTACAAAAATAGTCTTTTTCATTGTCGATATTTCCTTTCCTATTGTTTGATTAAAGAGAAGCGCCTATCTGATAGGCCGCTTTGGTTTCACCCTTGCCCAAAACCTCGCCCCGGTTTTTCCAGCCGAGGTTTCGTTCATAGGTGCGATACCATGTGACCGCCTGAGAGTAGTCCCCGCCATCCGCTGTCATAAGCAGTACGCTCTCTCTGGCAAAGCCGCTGTAACCAAGGCACTCCAGTTCCGCGTACAAACGATCCGCCGCTGTTTTCAGCGGGCCGGTGATCGTCCAGAAGTAAACAGGTGAGGCAAAGACCACCACATCACAATCCGCAAAGGCAGCGTAGATTTGCTCCATATCATCCTTTTGGGAGCAGGGGCTTTTGCTGTCCCGGCCTGAGCGCAGACAGCCCTTGCAGCTATGGATGTCCATGCCGTCCAGATAAAATTCCTGGACAGTGTGTCCGGCGCTTTTCGCGCCATCAGAAAACGCCTGAACCAGTTTTGCGGTGCTGCCGTTTTTTCGGGCCGCTCCATTCAGGATCACAATATTTTTTGCCATTTCTTCACCATCCGTTACAAATGATTACCACCAGCCAAACAGACTGCGCCCAATTTCCAGTTTCTCCAGAGCGGACATTTCTTCTGAATCCAGTTCAAAGTCCAGCACGGAGAGATTTTCTTTCATGTGTTCCGGTTTCGTAGATTTTGGGATGACGATGATACCCTGCTGAACCAAAAAGCGCAGCGCGACCTGTGAAATACTTTTGCCGCGATCACCCGCTATCCGGGAAAGCACCGGGTTATTGAAAATGCCGTTTTTCCCACAGGCCAGCGGCGACCAGCTTTCGTGCCTGGTTCCAATTTGACATTCCAACTGCCGCAGTTCTTTTTGCTGACGGAATATATGGGTTTCCACCTGGTTGACCGCGGGGACAATTTTGCAATGGTTGACCATATCCAGATACTTTTCGGACAGGAAGTTTGAAACGCCAATCGCCCGCAATTTTCCATCCCGATAGGCAGTTTCCATCGCGCGATAGATCTCATGCACATCGCCGGTGGGTTCATGGATCAAAAGCAAGTCGATATACCCCAGGTTCAGTCTGCGCAGGGAGGCGTCAATCGAGCGCAGCGTATCAGAATACTGATGGCATCCCCACAGTTTGGTCGTGATAAAAAGTTCTTCTCGCCGGACGCCTGATTTCCGGCAGGCAAGACCGACCTCGCGTTCGTTTCCATAGCACTGCGCTGTGTCAATGGAGCGATAGCCAATACGGAGTGCGTTGGAAACACATTGTTCCGTTATACTTGGCGGTGTTTGATATGTGCCGTAGCCAATGAGCGGCATCTCCACGCCGTTATTCAAAGTGACTGTATTCGTTTATCTCAACTCCCTTCTGCAAGTCTTATTGTAATATTACGCGGCTTGACTTGGAAGATATCAAAATGTTATAATGGCTTTTAGAAAATCTAAAAGCCATTAGGGGAATCAAATATGTATATTCGAGAGCTTGCCACCTTGATCGCTGTTGCTGACCAGGGCAGTTTTCTCAAAGCGGCCAAGGAACTTTATATCACCCCGGCTTCTGTGATGAACCAGATAAACAAGCTGGAGGGTATCGTCGGTGTAAAGCTGATCGAGCGTACAAACCAGGGAGCAAAACTTACCGCGGCAGGACGCTCTATTTATCAGGACGCCAAGCAAATGATTGAATTTTCCAATACAGCTATTGAAAAGGCGCGGCAATTTTCCGCTGCTGAACAGAATGTTATACGTGTGGGAACGTCAATTCTGCGCCCCTGCAAGCGTCTGATCGACTTGTGGGCAGAGATAGACGATGGGAGTCAGCCCTTCCAAATCCGTATCGTACCATTTGACGATGACCCGAACAGTCTGAATGCCGTTATGTCTTCCCTCGGAAATCAAATTGATTGTTTTGTTGGCCCATGTGATTCCATCGAATGGCAGGCGCAGCATAACATTTTGCTTTTAGATTATATTCCTTGTCGCATTGCGCTTCCGCGCAAGCATCACCTGGCAAAGAAAAACCATCTTGTATGGAGCGACTTGGAGGGTGAAATTTTTATGCTTATCCAGCGGGGCGATTCTCCGGTGCTGAATCAAATGCGGGATGATATTCTAAAAAATCATCCCAATATCAAAATTAAAGACGCGCAGAATAAATACGACGCGTCAATTTTCAACGAATGCGATCAGGCGAATTGTTTAATGGAAACTTTGGATATTTGGACGGATGTTCATCCGTCGTTGGTGACACTGCCTATGGAGTGGGAGTACAAAATACCTTATGGAATCGTATATGCAAAATCTCCCTCCCAGGCGGTTCAAGACTTTATTGCTGTTGTGCAAAAAAGTATCCTCATATGAGACAATTGAAGGCATATCTGCTGGCTTTATGCCCGGTTGCCTGCCCTAAGCCCCTTGTGTGTGCATCATGAACATTTACCACATCTGCTGCATCCATTACAAGTCAGCCGCATTCCACA
>JAFLRQ010000116.1 GCA_022511395.1 Agathobacter sp.
AAGGAATCCTCCCACTACGTGGGTCCCTCCTTACCATAGGCAGTGGAGCAATCCGTAAGTAGCTGTTATGTATAAAAGACTTTTTGTGGAGTTTGCGTTGCGCAGACTCCCTTTTTTTGCTATAATAGTTATCGGAACGTCCGGCTTGCCGGAGAAAAGCTGCGGATACTGTGAGGAAGTCCTATGCCGATACATAACCAATTGTGCGGAATGGCAGTGATGATTGTCATCTTATATATGTTTTTGTATCAGAAGAGAATCGGTCTCTACACAGAGATGGTTTTTTTGCGCACGCTTGTGATCACGATGATCTGTGTGACGCTGGATATTCTCTCGATTGTCGCCATCTGGAACCGGGAACAAATTCCGGGCTGGCTTTTGGATTTGTCCTGCAAGTCCTATGTCGTGGGCCTGGTGTGGGTCGGATATCTGGCGCTCACCTATGTCATGACGGATATGTACAGCGAGCAGGAGTATTACCGGAGCACAAGGGGAGCTACGATTATTGCGGCTCTGGAGTCTGTTGTCATTTACTGCCTGCCGATTGCTTACCATGTGGACGGCAATGTCATCTACACGGAGGGACCCTGTATTCTGATGACCTATCTGTGCGCCATGATTTTTCTGGTGTGGACGATTGTAATGATTGTCCGTCACCGCAGACAGATTGAGTTTAAGCGGCGGCTGGCAGCGATTGCCTGGATCGGCATGTGGGTGACGGCGGCGCTGGTTCAGTTCTTCAACAACCAACTGCTTCTGGTCGGTTTTGCGGGCTCTCTTGGGATGATGGCACTGTACTGCATTCTGGAGAATCCGGAGAACAATGTGGATCACAAATTCGGTTGTTTCCACACCCATGCGCTGAATGCCTATCTGGAGCAGTGCTATGGACGCAAGGAACGCAAGAGCATTCTGATCCTTTCGATAAACAACCGCCTGCGCAGGGATGTCAGCATTGAGTCGTCGGACGAGTATCTGCGCAAGCTGATCCGCTGGTTTCATACCTTGCCGGATGTAAAGGTATTCAAGAACATTGACCGAGAGCTGGCAATTGTATTCCCGGATATGACGGCGATGAGCCATGCGTTTTCCAAGCTTCAGGAGACCTTTTATTACGACCATTTCTACAATTTGGCGCGTGGGGATCGAGCGGTGAACGACGGAAGGGATGTTTTCCCGGAGACGCTCTTTATCCTTTTTCCGGACACACAGCTGATGGCGGACATGGATGAGATGATGATGGTGCATCAGGCTCTGTATGCGGAGCACTGCAACCGGGTGGATTCCTTTGTCTGCTATGTGAATGACGCGGCGCTGAAAAAAATCCGCAGCGAAAATCAGATTGTAAAGGAAATCAAGGACGCGCTGGCAGAGGACCGCGTGGAGGTGTTCTTCCAGCCGATCTATGAGGTGAAGCAGGACAGGTTCTCCTCGGCAGAGGCGCTGATCCGAATTCGCAAAAAGGACGGCTCGCTCCTGTCGCCCGGCCTGTTTATTCCGGTGGCGGAGATGAACGGGCTGATTGAGCGGCTGGGAGAGCGCGTGATGGAGAAGGTCTGCATGTTTTTAAAGAGCCACGACTTAGAGGCGCTGGGCATCCACTATCTGGAGGTCAACCTCTCGGTGGTGCAGTGCGGGCAGCGAAACCTTGCGGACCGCTATCTGGAGATCATGCGGCGCCATGAGATCGACCCGTACTATATCAATCTGGAGATCACGGAGACGGGGACGACGCAGTCGAAGAAGACCTTGCTCGCCAACATGAACCGCCTGATCCGGGAAGGCGTGTCCTTCTCGCTGGACGACTTCGGCAACGGACAGTCGAATCTGGACTATATGATTGACATGCCGGTTGCGGGCATGAAGCTGGATATGAATATGACAAGGGCGTATTTTGAGGACTTGAAGGCAAAGATGGTGGTGCAGTCCACGATCCGCATGGCGCATGATCTGGACATGTTCCTTGTGGCGGAAGGCGTGGAGGAAAAGGAACAGTTTGAGGAGATGGTAGAGCAGAAGGTGGATTACATACAGGGGTATTATTTCTCAAAGCCTTTGCCGGAGAATGACTATGTCGCCTTTTTGCAGTCGCGTCAGGCGGGGTGATCCGGCAGCGCGGAGGGAATTGACTTATGTTTTTGCAAGATGTACAATGACTTACGTTATGAATGATATATGACAGGAAAAGGTGTGAAATGGAAGAGTTATACAATCACAAAGCAATTGAGAAAAAATGGCAGAAATACTGGGAGGAGCATGAGACCTTCAAGACGGATGTGTGGGATTTCTCGAAACCGAAATACTACGCATTGGATATGTTCCCCTACCCCTCGGGTGTCGGCCTGCATGCGGGGCATCCGGAAGGGTACACCGCAACGGACATTATGTCTCGGATGAAGCGGATGCAGGGCTTTAACGTGCTTCATCCCATGGGCTACGATTCCTTTGGGCTTCCGGCGGAGCAGTACGCGGTCACCACCGGAAAGCATCCGGACGGCTTTACGCAGGAAAATATCAAGACGTTTTCCAAGCAATTGCGCGAGCTGGGCTTTGACTACGACTGGTCCAAGATGGTCGCCACCTCGGATCCGAAGTTCTACAAGTGGACACAGTGGATTTTTAAGAAGCTCTATGAGGCGGGCTATGCAAAGCATATCGACATGCCGGTGAACTGGTGCGAGGAGCTGGGGACGGTGCTCTCCAACGACGAGGTGATTGACGGAAAATCGGAGCGCGGAGGCTACCCGGTGGTGCGCCGCAACATGAAGCAGTGGGTGATTGACCAGCCGGCGTTTGCGGAGAAGCTCTTAGAAGGGTTAAACGAGATTGACTGGCCGGAGTCCACAAAGGAGATTCAGCGCAACTGGATCGGGAGAAGCACCGGCGTGGAGGTGGATTTCAAGATTGTCGGCGGCGGAGAATTCTCCATTTTTACGACCTGTATTGAGACGATTTACGGAATTACGTTTATGGTGCTGGCACCGGACGGGGAGATTGTCAAGGGCCTGATGGACCGCGTGGAGAATCGGGAAGAGGTTCAGGCCTACATTGACGAGACCCTCAAGAAAAACGACATGGATCGGACGGAGCTCAACAAGACCAAGTCCGGCTGTATGTTAAAGGGGCTGTACGCCGTAAACCCGGTCAACGGCAAGGAAGTGCCGCTGTTTATCGGCGATTTTGTTCTGGCGAGCTATGGCACCGGAGCGGTCATGGCTGTGCCGAGCCACGACCAGCGCGATTTTGAGTATGCTGTGGCACATAAGCTTCCGATGGTTCAGGTCATCGAGGGCAGGGATGTGTCCGAGCAGGCGTTTGAAAAGCAGGACTATCTCGGCAAGGGCTGTAAGCTGATAAATTCCGAGGAGTTCACGGGAATGACGGTCGAGGAGGCCAAGGAGGCCATCACAGTCAAGCTGGAGGAGCTCGGCGTGGCGCGCAGGAAGGTCAACTACCACTTCCGCGAGTGGATTTTTGCGAGACAGCGCTACTGGGGCGAGCCGGTTCCCTGCATTTACAGGGAGGACGGCAGCATCTGGTTCCTTCCGGACGAGGAGCTTCCGCTGATTCTGCCGAAGCTGGACGATTACAGGGGGCAGGGCGGAAAGGCGCCGCTGGAGAGCGCGACCGAATGGAAGCAGTATGACAAAAACGGCGTGAAGGGCACGCGCGAGACCTCGACCATGCCGGGCTCCGCGGGTTCTTCCTGGTACTATATGCGCTACATTGACCCGGACAACGAGAAGGAATTTGCCAATCAGGAGCTGTTAAAGCACTGGCTTCCCGTGGATCTGTATGTTGGCGGTCCGGAGCACGCGGTGGGGCATCTGATGTACTCGCGGATCTGGAACCGTTTCCTCTATGACGAGGGGCTTTCTCCGGTCAAAGAGCCCTTCAAAAAGCTGGTGCATCAGGGTATGATCCTCGGCGAGAACGGAATTAAGATGGGCAAGCGCTACCCGGAATATGTGGTGAATCCGAGCGATATCGTGGAGGAGTACGGCGCGGACACGCTGCGGCTCTACGAGATGTTCATGGGACCGCTGGAGGTTTCAAAGCCATGGAACTCCAAGAATGTGCAGGGCGCGAAGCGCTTTATCAACCGCGTGTGGAAGTTCTTTACGGAGCCGTCCAACCTCACGGATACGGACGACGGCGCGCTCACACGGCTCTATCACTTTACCGTGAAGAAGGTCACGAACGATTATGAGGCGCTTGCCTACAATACGGCCATCAGCCAGATGATGATCTTTATCAACGAGGTGTACCGCGTCGGAACCTGTCCGCGGGAAATGGCGGAGGGGTTTGTCAAGATGTTCTCCTGCGTGTGTCCGCATGTGGGCGAGGAAATCTGGAATAAGCTGGGCCATGCGGACACGATTGCGTATGAGAGCTGGCCGGCCTACGACGAGAAGCTGACCGTGGAGGATACCGTGGAGATCGCGGTTCAGGTCAACGGCAAGATCCGCGGGACAATCTCCATTCACAAGGAGGATCCGAAGGACGAGGTGCTTGCGCGGGCGAAGGAGTGCATCGCCGGCAAGCTGACCGGGACGATTGTCAAGGAGATCTATGTGCCCGGGAAGAT
>JAFLRQ010000117.1 GCA_022511395.1 Agathobacter sp.
ACTCTATGAACGGTGTTCTGGTTGTAAGCGTACTTGGCGGTCTTCTGCTGATCTCTGCGGCTGGCCTGCTTCTTACCAGACAGCGCAAGAGCAGATAATTGCAAAACAAAGTTTCATTGAGAAACGGCGGCAAAAACCGCCGTTTCTTTTTCTATTTTTCACATTTCTCTTGCATTCCACCAAAAAATTCAGTACAATAAAAACATACAGAGATACATACTCAAAACAATCTCAGAGTATGTATTATAAAAAACAAAAAAGGGAGGTAATTTGAAATGCACAACAAATTTGTAAAGGGAATTGCATCCGTTCTTGGGGCAGCGCTTGTTCTCGGAAGTGTTGTCGTGAGTGCCGTTCCTGCCAATGCCGCCACATCCAAAAAGGGATCTGACGGTTACGAGACCACCTACACAGCCCAGGAGCTGAAGCTGGCTGAGGATAAGTTCGGAGATGATGTTACTATTGTTAACGCAGCGAACGGTGCCGTGACAATCACTCTTCCGTCTCAGTGGAATCAGGCTTTCTTTGAAATTCCGGACGGAATCGTAGCAGCAAACTGGAAGTCCGTGACAGTCTATACCGGTGACAGCGATACCGGATATACTGTTAAGCTAAACGACAAGAATGGAACAGACGGCGCAATACGTGGAGTTATGGCAGATTATCCCAGCGCAAATTATATCGCAAGAGATGCTTCTTACATTGATCCTTGGGGTGGAGATCCTGCAGCAACAGAAGCTGATTTTGACAAAGTTATATTGCTTGACTTTATGAATGGCAGCGAGAGCTCTAATACCATAACCTTCAAGAGCGTTACGTTCGTTACCGAGAAGGAAGTTGCAGGTGTTTCCGATACAAACACGAACGGCGGTGGCTTCGACGTTAACATCCCGGTTATGGAAGTACCGACCGGCAACAACGCTCCGAAGACTGGCGAATCTATGAACCTTGTTCTGGTTGTAAGCGTACTTGGCGGTCTTCTGCTGATCGCAGCCGCTGGCATGTTCCTTACCAAGCAGCGCAAGAGCAGATAATGTTCATAGCAAGACTTCATTGAGAAACGGCGGTTTTTACCGCCGTTTCTTTTTGCCTCTTTTTAATTGAATCCTATCACTTTCTGGGAAATCCGATATGCCGCCACAGAAATCTTTCTGCCGCTCCTGCCGGGCAGATTCATGGCACGCCCCATAATACCGCAGCGCAGCTTGTGAAACAAGCTGATATCCTTCTCCTTAATATAACGCCAGAGCTCACGCTTTTTCTCCAGATTTTCCTCTGTGCCCGAACGGATCAGCATGATGGTGGAAACTACCGTGATAATTTCCAGATAATTGAACATATACTTGCGGCATTTCAGGTTCGCCACCTTCCGAAGGTTGACATCGTCAATCATGATTTTGTTCACGCGGATCTGCTGGTCGATGCGGCTGATCATAACTTTTTCGTTGACCGACTGATCCTCCCGTCCGATGTAATACCGATAAAAATCCACGTCCATATAGTAAATATTCTGCACGCTGGGCAAGGGCTTGTATACATAAATATTGTCCACGTAAAATGTGTGCTTTGGCAGTTCCAGCCCGCACTCACGCAGCAGCTGAGTGCGATAAATCACGGAGTGCATGAGGATGTAGTGCCCCTTATGAAAATGCTTCACGTCGTTCCATGTAAAGATCTGATCCCTCGGGAAACCCGTTTGACGCATCACCTTCTTGTGTCTTGCGCCCTCCTTCTCATAGACATAATTCGCCAGCATCATATCCACCATGACCCTGCCGCCCGCTAGTTCCCGCAGCTTTTCGAGAATCATCTGATAGCTTTCCGCATCCACCCAATCGTCACTGTCCACAACCTTGAAATACAGTCCCGTGGCATTCCGGATTCCGGTGTTCACCGCTTCTCCATGGCCGCCGTTCTCCTGATGAATTGCGCGCACAATCCCCGGATATTTCCGCTCGTATGCATCCGCGATTTCCGCTGTGCGATCCTTCGAGCCGTCGTCCACAATCAGAATCTCAATATCTTCCCCTCCCGGCAGGATCGAATCAATACAACGCTCCATATAATCCTGTGAATTGTAACATGGTACTGCAAAAGTCAATAGCTTCATGATCTCCCCCCTATAATTGTTCAGCCAAATCCATTGCCCTGCGGCACATAGCGTCAATATTGTAGTACTTGTACTCTGCCAGCCGCCCCAGCAGATAAAAATTAGGATACCCTGCAGTCAGCGCACGATACCTGCCATACAGCTTTTCATTCTCCGGGTCGAGAATTGCGTAGTAGGGAATTTCTCCCTCGCCGCCGCTGTATGCAAACGGATACTCCCGCACAATGGTGGTGCCCTCCGCATCCTTCTGTCCGGTCAAAAATTTAAATTCCGTGATGCGGGTAAAGTCTTCGCTCACTGTGTAGTTGACTACGCTGTGGCCCTGAAAGCTGTCTTGATCCAGATGCTCAAACCTAAAGTCCAGAGACCGGTACGGCAGCCTCCCATAGCGGCAGTCAAACAGCTCATCGAGAGCTCCGGTATATACCAGATTTCCGGAAAATTCCTCATTCTGAAAATATATTTTTCCGTCACAGAATGCGAGTACATCCGCACAGTCCGTATTCAGCCACACCTCAATATTCTCGTGATCCAGCATTTTTTCAAACATTGGAGTAAACCCGTGCAGCGGCACCCCTTGGTACACATCCTTAAAATACCGGTTGTCATAAGAAATCACGACGGGAACCCGCCCTGTCACCTCCGGGCTGATCTCCTCCGGCTTCTGCCCCCACTGTTTCATGGTGTAGTACAAAAACACATTTTTGTACACATAATCCGCAATCTCCCGCACATCGGCATCCTCGTTTTCCCTCAGCTGCATGATTGGGACGCGGCTGCCCTCCCCGTAAGCCTCGATCAGTTTTTGCTCCAAGCGGTCCGCCTTCTCTTTGTCGTAGACCATGTGCAGGGTGTTCAGGTTAAAGGGCACCGGAATCAGCTGATCCCCCACCTTCGCCACCACCTCATGTCCAAAGTCGTACCAATCCGTAAAGCGGGACAAAAACTGCCTCACGCCCTCGTCCCCGGTGTGGAAAATATGCGGTCCGTATTCATGAATCAGGATTCCGTATTCGTCCGGCCGGTCATAACAATTGCCCCCGATATGGCTTCTTCTCTCAATCACAAGGATCTTTTTCCCTTTTTCTGCCAGTATTCTGGCTGTTGCTGCTCCGGCGATTCCTGCGCCGGCCACGATACAATCGTACATTTTCATTTCTCCTGTTCACTTTTAGGGTTACGGGCAGAGCCCCGGAAATCCTACGGTTTTCCGGGCTCGCTTTCGCTCGTCAGATGTCCAAATACACATCTGCCCGAACAAGTTCGGCATCTGTGTATTCGTCCACCTGACTCTGCCCTTTACGAACATTATACCACATGAGCCAAATATTTCACTTTAAGATTTCGCGAATTTGTTCACATATTATTTACAAATTTCTAATAAACATAACATACCGATGACATAATTGCCACGTATACTATGTCTTGTAAGCGAGCAAAACTTTTTTCTTCTTCATAACTCTCGCACGGAAACGAGCGAGTTCCTCCCTTTAATGGCAGAAAGATTTTCTTTCTCATACTAATCTTTTTCATAATGAAACCGGTGCTCATGCACCGGTTTTCCTCTGTCATTTTCCGTCACCGTAAATATACTTTGCATACTGCAAAAAAGCGTTGGGAATCGCGTACCGTTCTCTGACCTCCTCGGCCTCGACAAACAGAAAATTGTCCGTTCCGGGCACGCTGTCTGCATCCTTAATCAACACCGCATACCCCTTCATGTGCCACTCCACATGGGAGAATATGTGCTTTGCCTCCCCCAGCGGCCAAAGACGAATGGGCGAATACCCAAGAGACTGCAGATATTCCATTGCCTCCTCCGGCTCCATGTACCCATTGTAATTTGGCAGCTCATAGAGCCCAGCGAGAAGGCCGTCGTTGTCCCGCTTGTGGATTGCATACCGCTCTCCGTCCTGAATGACGAACACCGTCCGCTCCTCAATTCTCCGACCCTTAGGCCTGGACTTGACCGGCAGCTCTCCGATCCGGTTCTGAAGTCTTGCCTCACAGAAGAGGCGCCACGGACATTCCTCACAGTGGGGCGCGCCGTTGGGCACGCACACCAGAGCTCCAAGCTCCATGAGCGCCTGATTGAAAATGCGCGGCTGCAAAACGGCATCCGCTCCTTCGCTCTGTTGCCGCATCAGCTCTGCCAGACCGCTTTCCACCGCATTTCGCACGGATGGCTTCATGATATCCGCATCATCCGCCCTGACTCTGGAAATCACCCGCAGCACGTTTCCGTCCACCGCGGGAACCGGCTTATTGTACGCGATGGAAGCGATCGCCCCCGCCGTGTAATGTCCGATTCCCTTCAGGGTCAGCAGCGTCTCGTAATCCTC
>JAFLRQ010000118.1 GCA_022511395.1 Agathobacter sp.
ATTAAGGGAAAATGCGGTAAAGTATTAGTGTTTCTAACATCACACAGCGGAGGAGCATATGGGCGGATGGCAAGATTATGTGCGGAAGGTAGTTCCGTACACACCGGGAGAGCAGCCAAAGAGGGCGGACATTATTAAACTGAACACGAACGAGAACCCGTATCCGCCTGCGCCGGGGGTTGAGCAGGCGCTGCGCGCCGTGGAGGCGGACGCGCTCCGGAGGTATCCGGACCCGCTGGTGTCGGATCTTGTGCATGCGATTGCGGAATTTTACCGGGTGGAGGACGCGCAGGTGTTTGTCGGCGTCGGGTCGGACGATGTGCTTGCCATGATATTTTTGACCTTTTTCAACGGAGACAAGCCGATCATTTTTCCGGACATCACATACTCCTTCTATGATGTGTGGGCACAGCTTTTCCGGATTCCCTATGAGCAGCTTCCGCTGGATGAGGATTTCAAAATTCGGGAGGAGGATTATATCAGGCCAAACGGCGGCGTGATTTTCCCCAATCCCAACGCGCCCACGGGAGAGCTGATGCCGCTGGCGCAGATTGAGAGGATCATTGCAGCGAATCCGGATGTGATAGTTGTCGTGGATGAGGCATATATTGATTTTGGGGGAGAGAGCGCCCTGCCTCTTATCGACCGCTACGAGAATCTGATCGTGGTTCAGACCTTCTCCAAGTCCCGCTCCATGGCGGGATCGCGGATTGGCTATGCAATCAGCAATCCGAAGATCATCCAATATCTGAACGATGTAAAATACTCCTTCAACTCCTACACGATGGACTGCGTGACCATCGCGCTCGGAGTGGCTGCGGTTCGCGACCGCGCATATCTGGAGGAGACGACGGAAAAGATTATAAGGACCAGAGAGTGGACGAAGGGACAGCTTCGCGAGCTGGGCTTTGTGTTCGGGGACTCTAAGAGCAACTTTATTTTTGCGAGGCACCCAGAGATCTCGGGTACTGCGCTCTTTGAGGCGCTGCGGGAGGCCGGGATCTATGTGCGGCATTTTTCCAAGCCGGAGCGGATCAATGAGTATCTGCGCATTACGGTGGGGACGGACGAGGAGATGGAGCGTTTCATCGCCTTTTTGAGAGAATATATTGCGTGAGGTTTCTATGCTGCGGAAATATTTATGGATCTTTTTTATCTCGATGGTGCCGTTGGTGGAGCTGAGGGCGGCAATTCCGGCATCACAGGTGCTGCATATGCCGATGGTGCCCTCCTACATTGTCTGCATCATCGGAAATATGCTTCCGGTGCCCTTTATTTACCTGTTTGCCCGGAAAATTCTGGAGTGGGGAGCCGATAAGCCGGTGATTGGGAAATTCTTTTCCTGGTGTATGGAAAAGGGCGAGAAGGGCGGAAAGAAGCTTCAGGCGAAGGCCGGGAGGGGACTGTTCCTTGCGCTGTTATTGTTTGTGGGGATTCCGGTTCCCGGAACCGGAGCATGGACAGGGACATTGGCGGCAAGCCTTTTGGATATGGATTTTAAGTCAACGACGGTGGCGGTCATGCTGGGCGTGCTGCTGGCGGGCATTATTATGATGGTTCTGAGCTTTGCGGGAGTGAGTATTTTCTGATTCCCCGGATAAAAGGAGTGGTGATGGCTAAGAACAGAGGACGGCGGACGATCCGCTGGGACAAGCTGGACAATACGGCTCATCTTTTTCCGTCCATCGCGGGGGAGAGCCTGACGAACGTGTACCGGATCAGTGTGACGCTGACGGAGGAGATACAGAGGGAGGTTCTGCAGGAGGCGCTGGATTTGGTGCTTCCCAAAATCGACGGCTTCAATGTGCGCCTGCGCGCCGGAGTGTTCTGGTACTATTTTGAAGAAAACGGAAAGAAGGCTCCGAGGGTGCAGGAGGAGATGTATTTTCCCTGCCGTTATATCCGGCCCAACAAGAATCGGAGCTATCTGTTCCGGGTGACTTATTACAGGAACCGCATCAATTTGGAAGTGTTCCATGTGCTGACGGACGGCATGGGCGGCATCAATTTCCTGCGGGAGCTGACCTATCAATATCTGCGGCTTGTGCATCCCGAGCTCAGGGACGAGTCGGGGGACAGTCTCTCGGAGGGGACGGCGCTGAGCCGGGAGGACAGCTTTGTGCGCAATTACAAGCGCGCCAAGCCCAGCGGGTTCAACCGCGAAAAGGCGTATTTAATACGCGCGGACAAGCTGCCGGCGGGGGAGTTTGGGGTGATGCACGGCTATATGCCGGTGGAGGAGGTCAAATCCGTCGCCCATCGCTATGGCGTGAGCTTAAACGAGTATCTGGTGGGAGTGTTCGTCTGGAGTGTGTACCGCGAAATGATGCGCGGAATGCCCGGGGAGAAGCCGATCCGTGTGGCAGTGCCGGTGAATCTGCGGCCCTATTTTGATTCCGATACAACCAAAAATTTTTTTGTCATGATCTCGGCGGAGTACCATCCGCAGAAGAGGGACGAAGCCTTTGAGGAGGTTCTGGGGAAAATCCGGGAGAGCCTGCAGTCCCAGCTTGGAAAGGAGCATCTGGAGGATCTGTTTTCCTACAGCGTATCCAATCAGCGCAATATGTGGCTGCGGCCGATCCCGCTCTTCCTCAAGAATATAGCAATGCGCTTTGTCTACTCAAAGTCGGCCGTTGCAAACACGGCCACCATCACAAATATCGGGGCCGTTCAGGTGGACGAGCGCTACATGCCTTACATTCAGATGTTTACGGCATTTCTGGCGATGTCCAAGGGCCAGCTGATCAAGGGCACGATCTGCTCTTATCAGGACACGCTGGCGTTTAATTTCAGCTCCGTGTTTGCGGAGCCGACGGTCCAGAAGGCGTTCTTTCGCAAGCTGGCGGAGGACGGAATCCATGTGACGATCGAGACGAACGGGGTGTATTATGAGTAAATGTATAAAATGCGGTGTGACGATTTTGGATGACACGGACCAGTGCCCGCTGTGCCGGCATGTGTTAAAAAGGGAGGGAGATTCCCGCAATACCTATCCGGATGCCATCGGCGTGACGAGGCGGTTTCGTTTTGTGGAGAATCTGGTTTTGTTTCTCTCCCTGCTGGCGGCGGCGGTTCTGATCTATGTCAATTACGTGACGCATTCGGAGGTTCCGTGGTGCCTGGTGGCGATATTGATTCTGTTTTTCGGAAATGCCGTGCTGAGGCTGGCGGTCATCGGCAAAACCGGGTATATGTTCAAAACGCTGGCGCTCTGGAGCCTGGCGCTTATTTTGCTGTTCGGCATTGACCGGCTGACCGGCTATCACGGCTGGTCGCTGGATTATGTGCTGCCGGGAGGAATCATGCTCATTGATCTGGCGATCCTTGTGCTTATGTGTACAAATGCGAGAAACTGGCAGAGCTATATGATGGCGCAGCTGCTCATGATTCTGATCTCCGTCATACCGCTGATTCTGGTTCTGACCGGGGTGATTCACTTCCCGCTTTTGACTGTGATCGCGGCGGGGATTTCCGTATTTCTGTTTCTCGGCACGCTGATTATCGGGGATGCGCGTGCGCGCACGGAGTTGAAAAGAAGGTTTCATATATGAAGGACATGAAGGAAAAACCGGAAAAGGAACCGGAAGCTGAGGGCGAGGCGAGCGAGAAGGGACGTGCCCTTGCGGAGCTCATCAGCCATGTGACCAATGATTTTGCCATCGGCAAAAAAATCAAGAGCGGTGAGCTCAGAAAGCGAATCAAGGAGCCGCCATGGATTGTGCCGGCCTGCTTTGAGATGCGCGAGATCGCTATGGGGGACTTTGCGATGAAGCTTCTCTCGCGCAAGGAGGAACCCAGCGAGGAGTTTGTCGTCCTTCAGCTGCACGGCGGCGGCTATGTCGGGGCGGTCCGCAATGCTTACTATGTCTTTGCGGGGCTGTACAATGAGGTGAGCCACGGCTGCAGTGTTCTGACCCCGGATTACCGGGTGGCGCCTGAAAATCCGTATCCGGCGGCGCTGGATGACGCGCTTGCCTCCTACCAGTGGCTGTTGGACAACGGCTACAGCGGGGAGCAGATTGTTCTGGCGGGGGACTCCGCCGGCGGCGGGCTTGCAATGGCGCTGTGCATGTATCTGAGAGATCACGGTATGCCGCTTCCCTGCGGGATTGTGGCAATGTCGCCTTGGACGGATCTCACGGCGAGCGGGGAGTCCTACGAGACGAACTATGAGAAGGACCCGCTGTTTGGCAACACGAGGGAGAGCATCATCTATCTCGACGACTATGCGGGAGAACACGATAAGACAGAGCCCTATATCTCGCCACTTTTCGGAGATTTTCACGGGTTTCCGCCCATGCTGATCCAGGTGGGCTCCCTGGAGATGCTCCTGAGCGATTCCGTCTCCGTGGCGGAAAAAGCGCGCGCACAGGGCGTCAAGGTGCGGTTGTCGGTATATGAGGGGATGTTTCATGTGTTTCAGATGGCCTACCTGAATAT
>JAFLRQ010000119.1 GCA_022511395.1 Agathobacter sp.
ACAGGTTGATTGTCTTCAATGTTGGGCTTGTCCTCCTCAGTCGGAGGAACAACTTCTGTTGTGGAGCCGCCACCGGGATTGGATGCTTCCGTAGTAGGGGTCTCGGGTGTCTGTGGTGTCGTCCGACCGCAGCCAACTGACATAAACAGCAGCAACAGCACCATAAACAGACATAGTCTCTTTTGCATTTTTACAGTCCTCCCATCGCATATCTGATCATTTCGTTAGTTCTGTCTCAATTTTGCAATATCGGGAGAGCTTTGTCAACCGGTATAAGTCCAAAATACTTGATGAGCTCCGGCGAAACTGCTATACTTTTAGGAGAATCGCGTTCAGGGAGGTGCAGTAATGGAACTTTCGAAGTGTACCATAGTTCTTGAGGAAGCGCCGGCCGGAAGTGTGGGCGCTTACAGCGATACGCCTTTGCCGTTTGCGGGTACGGCCCAAGGGGGCTTTCCGCAAAGATATCAGACGGCGCAGCGGGAGCTGTCTGTCCCGGAGATTCCAGAAAAAATCTGTGAGATGATCCGTATCTATGAGTACGGCGACGGCTCATTGGCCCATAAAGCAAAAATTTTTTATCGGCAGGGCAAGTTCATGGAGGATTATGAGGATCATGAGCCCTGGCAGGGTGCATACAGGCGGTATTTTACAACTTATCACGACCTGAATGTCCGGCAGCTCCGCGGGTACTTTACATGGCGGACCTATGTGCGGAAGGGGGAATATCGTCCGATTGCCGCATCCCTTGCCTATCTGTATCTCTATGAGCTTCTGTGCGGCATTGGTACAGCCTCGGCTGAGGATACGCTTTGCAAGATGAAGGCGTTTGAGGTGGGCTTTCTGGATTCCGGGATCGGTGATCCGGGGATGCGGCACAACCTGCGCCGCTGGATGCTTGAATATGCGGTGCTGCACGGTATTCCTTCTGAAATGGCAATTCAATACGCCGACCCTGCCATATTGGAAAAGGATGGGGCCTTGGCGGTTCTGAAAGACCCAAAGCAGCATACGGATGAGGAGATTTTCACCGCGATTTGTACCTTTGCGGGAAAGAAACTGCAGGAATCACCGGTTGTGGCAAAGGACGAAAGCAAGGGAAGGCATCTGTATGCTGAAGTATGGCGTTATCTGTCAGAGAATTACGATGAGGGCGGCAGGACGATCTTCTCCGCCTGCTTTGGCGAACGGAAATCCTACATCTGGCATCCGCTTTCCAATGCGGTGTATTGGGAAGAATATAAATCTTCGGACATGGATTTTGTTTTGGACGAATGCAGGTCGTACCACCTGCGGAACGGTGTATGGCAGGAAAAACGGTACGACAAGCTTTACTTTGACAGCGGCAGATTCTGTGGGGTATTCCATGAAGCGGACAGGCTTTTTCGCAGGGCGCTTAAGACGGGGCGCTATCTCCGCGAAAATCCGGAAGATGCATGGGCCTCGCCTTATATCCATGCGGTGCTTGAAGCGGAGAGACAGGCCGAGCTCGAGGCGGCAAAGCCAAAAATCACCATCAATTTTTCAGGGCTGGAGCGCATTCGTCAGGATGCCCTTGTCACAAGGGACAGCCTTTTGACGGATGAGGAGACAGCCGAGGAGGCAGAGCCGGCCGCATTAAAAGAAAGGCAAAACGATGAAAATAATGTCGATGGAGTGTTGACCAGCGGAGCTTCATTTGACAGGCTGGACGCTTTGCATTTGCGGCTTTTGACGCTTCTGCTCCGCGGGCAGTCCATAGAAGAACTCATAAAAACCGAACATCTGATGCCTTCCGTCGTCACCGATACGATTAATGGGGCGTTGTTTGATGAGATCGGGGACAACCTCCTCGAATGCGACGGGGATCAGATTTTTGTCGTGGAAGATTACAGGGAAGACATTATGGAAATTTTGGGAGACGGGATATTATGAATGACGAAAACCGAAAAGTGCCAAGGCGGATTGCGCAGACAGTCCTCAATTCCCTAAAGGGCGGCGTGGTTCCGCGGATCGGCCTGCCCTATATTGCAGTAGGACGAAAAAATGAGATAGAAGCGCTTTTGCATGATGTGGATATTATTTCAGAGGGCGGCGCGTCCTTCCGGTTTATTGTCGGGCGATACGGCTCCGGCAAGAGCTTTCTGATACAGACTATCCGCAATTATGTGATGGACAAGGGTTTTATCGTCGCTGATGCGGATCTCTCGCCGGAGCGCCGGCTGCAGGGTACAAGAGGACAGGGACTCGCCACCTATCGGGAACTGATAGGCAACCTTTCCACAAAGACAAAGCCGGAGGGCGGGGCGCTCACGCTGGTGCTTGACCGCTGGATCAGCAGCGTGCAGACAGAGGCGGCACAGGAGACGGGACTTGCACCCGGCAATCCGTTTCTTACAAAGGCTGTGGATCAGAAAATCATGGCCGTAACCTCCGAGGTCAGCGAGTTGGTTCATGGTTTCGAGTTTGCAGCGCTTCTCTCACGTTATTACCATGCATATATCGAAGGCGATGATGAGACAAAAATGAAGGTTGTCCGCTGGTTTCGGGGGGAATACGCCATTAAGCGCGAGGCAAAGGAGGAGCTTGGTGTCAATATCATCATCACGGACGATGACTGGTACGAATATTTAAAGCTGTTTGCCATGTTTTTCCGCCTGGCGGGTTATGCCGGGATGATGCTCATGATTGACGAGCTGGTGAACATTTACAAAATTCCGAATTCCGTCACAAGGCAGTACAACTACGAAAAGATGCTGACCATGTACAACGACACCCTGCAGGGGAAAGCAAAATACCTCGGCATCATCATGGGGGCAACGCCGCAGGCGGTGGAGGATAAGCGGCGCGGTGTATACAGCTATGAGGCACTCCGTTCCAGACTTGCGGAAGGGAAATTTTCCAGACCCGGAGCAAGGGATTTATTGGCACCGGTCATTCGTCTGGAACCGCTGACGCCGGAGGAGATGCTGGTGCTCTGTGAAAAGCTGTCGGACATGCATGCATTGCTGTATGGATATGGGCGGGGGATCCGGACAGAGGAGCTTGGCGATTTTATCAAGCTGGAATACGGACGCATCGGCGCGGATCAGAATATCACGCCGCGGGAGGTGATCCGTGATTTTATTGAACTGCTCGATCTGATGTATCAGAATCCGTCTCTTGATATGGCGTCGCTTCTTGAGTCCGATGATTTTACCTATGCGAAATCGGATGCCGTTTCCGACCAGACGGAACGTGATTATGCGGAGTTTACGTTATGAATGTATTTGAGAGATACGCACCGTTTATACAGGACTATATTTACCGTTCCGGCTGGCAGACGCTGCGGGGCGTACAGAATGCGGCGGGTGAAGCAATCTTTGGAACAGAGGAAAATGTCCTTCTGACAGCCTCTACCGCATCCGGCAAGACAGAGGCGGCATTTTTCCCGATTCTCACGCTTCTCGATGAGGAACCGTCCCGCAGTGTCGGTGTTTTGTACATTGCGCCGCTCAAAGCGCTGATTAACGACCAGTTTGGGCGGCTGAACGAGCTGTGCGAGGAAGCGGGCATTGCAGTCTCCCGTTGGCATGGCGATGTGGCACAGTCGAAAAAGCGAAAGCTCTTAAAAAAGCCCTCCGGCATTTTGCAGATCACCCCGGAATCGTTGGAGTCGCTGATGATAAACAAACACATGGAAATTCCGTCCCTCTTTGGCGACCTTCGTTTCATCGTGATTGATGAGATTCATTCCCTTCTCAGGGCGGACCGGGGGCTGCAGACCTTCTGTCTGATCGAGCGGCTCTGTAAACTTTCCGGTGCAAGCCCAAGGCGGATCGGCCTGTCCGCAACGATCGGCAATCCCGAGGCGGCGGGGCAGTTCTTGTCTGCCGGAAGCGGCAGGGGATGTGTCATTCCGAAATTTGACGGAGGCAAGGAAGTCTGGCGGCTTTCCATGGAGCATTTTTACAACACTGCTCCGCAGGCAGATGAGGGAAAAACGATTGTGTTGGAATCCCCTGTGTTGGAAGCGGAGACGGATCATGCGCCGACAGAGGCAGATCCGGGCATTGGATATATCTTTGAACATACCAGAGGAAAGAAGTGTCTTGTCTTTACCAACTCGCGGGAGGAATGTGAATCGGTCTGCCAGTATTTGAGGCAATACTGTGAGGCAAGGCATGAGCCGGAGCGCTTTCTCATTCATCACGGGAATCTCTCCGCCTCTTATCGGGAGAGTGCCGAAGAGGAAATGAAAGACGATGATTCGCTCATGTCTGTCTGCGCCACGGCGACGCTGGAGCTTGGCATTGATATCGGGAGATTGGAGCGGGCGTTCCAGATCGACGCGCCGTATACGGTGTCCGGTTTTCTGCAGCG
>JAFLRQ010000012.1:0-19861 GCA_022511395.1 Agathobacter sp.
CATGTCGCAGGCAGGCATCCAGCCCCATCGCGAAGCGATTTTAATGGCTGGATGCCCGTATCTGTGAAGGTACTGAACAGATACGAAGCAAAAGAGTAAAGGAGCAGCAAGAGGGATGAGAACGTATTCCGTAACGGATACCGGCATTCTGCGCGAGATGAATCAGGATTTCTGTTTCGCGTCGGAACAGCCTGTCGGGAATCTCCCGAATCTCTTCATTGTGGCAGACGGCATGGGCGGCCATCGGGCAGGCGATTACGCATCCCGGTTTACGACTCATCGGATCGTTGCCTCTGTGACCAGAAACAAGGAAAAAGAGCCGATATCGATTTTGAAAGAGGCAATCACAACCGCGAACCAGATCCTCATGGAAGAAGCCAGAGAGGATGAGGAGAAATATGGCATGGGAACCACGATCGTCGCAGCGACGATATTGGCTGACAGGCTTTGTGTCGCCAATATCGGTGACAGCCGCCTCTATGTTGTCGGAGACGGCATTCGGCAGGTGACGGTGGATCATTCCTATGTGGAGGAGATGATTCGTCGCGGCAAGGTGGATGCGAACGCGGCGAAAAGACATCCGAATAAAAATATAATCACGCGGGCGATTGGCGCCACAGAGGATGTGGAGGCAGATTTTTTTGAAGTGGAACTCGCCGAAGGGGAGAAAATTCTGCTCTGTACAGACGGACTGACGAACATGGTGGATGATACCGTCATCTGTGAGATTATGCGCAGCGGCAAGTCCCCCGAAGAGAAGGCAAGGCAGCTGGTGGACCTTGCAAACCAAAATGGCGGCAGGGACAATATTACAGTGGTGATCGTGGAACCGTAATCATAGATTGAGGTGGAAGGATGTTGACAGATGGAACTTATCTTGCCGATCGGTATGAGATCCTAAACAGGATCGGCGCCGGCGGCATGTCTGATGTATATAAGGCGAAGGATCATATCCTTGGCCGTTTTGTGGCAGTGAAGGTGTTGAAGGCGGAGTTTTCTGAGGACCGGAGCTTTGTCTCCAAATTTCGCACGGAGGCTCAGTCCGCGGCAGGGCTGGAGCACCCGAATATCGTCAATATTTACGATGTAGGCAGCGAGGATGGCCGCCATTATATCGTGATGGAATATGTCGAGGGAATTACCCTAAAAACCTATATTGAGAAAAAGGGCCAGCTTACCTTTAAGGAGTCTGCAAGCATTGCGATTCAGGTGGCTCGCGGCATTGAGGCGGCGCACAATAAGCAGATCATTCACCGGGATATCAAACCGCAGAATATCATGATCTCCACCGAGGGCAAGGTTAAGGTCATGGATTTCGGAATTGCGAAGGCGGCTTCCTCCAACACGATAAGCTCTGATGTGATGGGGTCGGTGCACTACTCCTCGCCGGAACAGGCGAGAAACGGTTTTGTGGACGGGCGGAGCGACATCTATTCCCTCGGAATTGTGATGTATGAGATGGTGACCGGGCGTGTACCGTTTGACGGGGATACGACGGTGTCGGTCGCGATCCAGCATCTTCAGGAAGAAATCCCGAATCCGACCGGCTACACGCCCAATCTTCCGGTCAGCATGGAGAAGATTATCTTAAAATGTACGCAGAAGAATCCGGACCGGAGATATCAAAACATTCGGGATCTGCTGAGCGATCTCCGCAGAGCGCTGGTAAGTCCGGAGGACGATTTTGTGTTGATTGCTCCTGCCGTGGACAACAGCAGAACCAAGATTATCAGTGACGTCGAACTGCGGCAGATCAGGGATTGGGGTGGAGAGTCCACAGCAGCCGCTCCGACAGAGAACAGCGCGGACGAGGCTGAAGAAGACGAGGATGAGGAGACCGCCGGGGGGACCGGGCTCAGCCCGAAGCTGGACAAAGCGATCACCATCATGGGGATTGTCATTGCGATCGTCATATTGTTTGTGATCGTCCGTCTGATATTCACGGTGTTTGACCTGTTCCATATAGAAGACAAGGATAATCCGATCAAAAATCCGGGGAGCCAGCACATCGAAAGCCAAACCGGCAGTGAGGATCGGACCGATCCGGAGAATCTGGTTGAAATGATTTCTTTGTTAGATAAGCCTCAGGATCAGGCGTTGGCGGAATTGGATGCCATCGGCCTGCACATGTTTGTGGTCGCGGCTCAGAAGTCCGAAAAGCCGGCGGGAACAATTATCGACCAAGATCCGACGGCGGGCAGGATGATTCCGGTTGGAACTACGGTCAATGTGAAAGTCGCAGGATCGGAAAATATTGATTACGTGAACGGTCCGCCTGTGGAGGATCAAAATGTGCAGGTGCAGTCGGTTGTCGGCATGATAGAGGCAGATGCCGTGCGCACGCTCGAGGAACAGAATCTGAGACCGAACAAACAATACCAGTACAGCGAAGAGGTGGAGGCCGGGCGCGTCATTTCGCAGGATCCGGAGGGGGGCTACAGTGTTGCCCAGCAGACACAGGTGACGATTGTGATCAGCCAGGGAAAGAAATCCGTGCTTGTGCCGAAGGTCCTCGGGAAAACGGAGGCTGCGGCGAAGGAGATTCTGGAGAGCGCCGGTCTGAGAGTTAAGGTTGAGGAGGCGCACGATGATGAGGTGGAGGCCGGAATTGTCGTGAGACAGAGTCTGCCGGAGGACAGGAAGGTTCCTGCAGGGACGGAGGTCACGATTACCGTCAGTCTGGGACCGGAGGAAGATGTATACTATAGATATTACAATGTTTTCAGCGCACCGGACAATGCAGTCAGCGCAAGCTATACGCTGGTCGGCAGCGACGGCTTTATCTACGCGGATGAGGAGGATGTGGATGTGCTCGACTCGCTCGTGGTCAGCGTGGAGGATATTGAGTGCAGTGAGGGAACAGTGACCATCGAATGGACAATTGTGACGGTGGATGAGGAGGGCTTGTCCGACATATTCACCCTGCCGCCAATGACATTTTCCGTGGAATTTACAAAGCAATAGGTGACAGATGCTTGGGAGAATTATCAAGGGCATTTCCGGTTTTTACTATGTGTATGTGCAGGAGACCGGAATTTACGAGTGTAAGGCAAAAGGGATTTTCCGCCGGCAGGGAATCAAGCCGCTGGTGGGAGATCTGGTGGACATCGCGGTGATCGACGAGGAACGGCGGCTGGGGAATGTGGAGATGGTTCATCCGAGGAAAAATGAGCTGATCCGCCCCGCGGTCGCCAATATCGACATGGCCCTTGTGGTGTTTGCCGCGGCGAAGCCCGATCCGAACTTTAATCTGCTCGATCGTTTCCTGTGTGTGATGAGATGCCGCAAGGTTCCGACGGCCATCTGTTTTAACAAGTGTGATCTGGTCTCGGATTCCGTGTGTGAGAGTCTGCGCCAAATTTATGCCGGAGCGGGCTGTGAAATCCTCTTTGTCAGCGCAAAAACCGGGGAAGGACTTGATCGTTTAAAGCCGCTGCTTGCGGGGAAAACCACCTCGATGGCAGGTCCCTCCGGAGTGGGGAAATCCTCTCTGATCAATGCACTGCAGCCGCAGATCCTCATGGAGACCGGCGCAATCAGCGAGAAGATTGAGCGCGGCAAGCACACCACCAGACACGCACAGATCATACCGGTCGCGGAGGCCGCCTTTCTTGTGGACACGCCCGGTTTTGGCGCGATGGATGTGAACGAAATCAAAAAAGAGGATCTCTGGGCATGTTACCCGGAGTTTGTACCCTATGAGCCGGAATGCAGATTTGTCGGCTGCAGCCATATCGGAGAGGCGGACTGCGGCGTGAAGCGGGCACTCGCCGAAGGGAAAATTCACCCGGTGCGCTACGAAAACTATTGTCTCCTCTATGAGGGGCTGAAACAATTGCGAAGATATTGAGAAAGCATGTGAGGCATGTTATGAATTGTTTATCACCATCGATTCTGGCAGCGGATTTTACCAGGCTGGGAGAACAGATCTGTCAGTTGGATGAGGCGGGAGCCTCCTATGTACATATTGACGTGATGGATGGAACCTTTGTCCCGAGTATCTCTTTTGGGATTCCGGTTATCGAGTCCATACGCAAGTGCACGGAGCGAATCTTTGATGTCCATCTGATGATTGAGGAGCCCATCCGTTATATTGAAGATTTTGCAAAGGCGGGCGCGGACATTATTACGGTTCATGCGGAGGCATGCAGGCATCTGGACCGCACGATTGAAGAGATACGGACGCGCGGGCTTCTTCCGGGAGTCGCGTTAAATCCGGCGACACCGATTTCGGCGATCCGCCATGTACTTGGAAAGGTGAACATGGTGCTTGTGATGACAGTCAATCCGGGCTTTGGGGGGCAGCAGCTGATCCCCTACACGGTTGACAAGGTGCGGGAACTCAAACAGTTTTTGACCCGGATGGGGCTGAAGGTTGACATTGAAGTGGACGGTGGAATCACTCTGGAAAATATCAGGGAGGTAATGGCTGCGGGAGCCAATGTGATCGTGGCAGGCTCCGCGGTGTTTCAAGGGAACATCGGTGATAATGTGAAACGTTTTCTGGAAGTAATGTAGGTTGTCATAAGGAGGGACCCGTTTCCGCAGGAAATGGGAGGATGCCTTATGATATGGAGCAATAAGGAGGGGCATATATGAAGTATCTGATTGTGTCCGGTGGAGAAATTCCGGACGAGTTTGCAAAGCAGGTCGTGTTGAAGGGCGGTTATGAGGTTGTCATGGCGGCGGATCACGGCATGGAGTTTTTGTACCGGGCAAAAATTCTTCCGGATATTATAGTGGGAGATTTTGATTCGGTGGACGAGGAGATTCTGGACTACTACCGCGGACAGCAGCAGATTGACGTCTGTGCGCGCCCGACGGAGAAGGACGACACGGACACGGAGTGCGCCATCAGGGAGGCTATTGCCAGAGGGGCAAAGGAAATTACCATCATCGGCGGAACCGGCACGCGCATAGACCATATGTTGGGCAATATCGCACTCCTTGGCATCGGACTGGAGGAGGATGTCAAAATTGCGCTGCTGGATCTGCACAACCGCATCCGCATGATTGACAGACCGATTACTCTGCGCAAAAGCGAGCAGTACGGGAAATACATCTCCCTGATTCCGTTCTCGGATCAGGTTACGGGAGTGACGCTCACGGGAATGAAGTATCCGCTGGAAAATTATACCATGAGCGGTTTTGGTTCTCTGGGAGTCAGCAACGAGATTGTGGAACCGGAAGCTCAGATCAGTCTGACCGGGGGCAGGCTTCTGATCATGGAGACCAGAGATTAGCAACAGACACCAAATGAAAAATTAGCCGTAAAAGGGTGAACTCCGCACTGAATTGGGATATTTCCGGATATATGCGGTAAAATACCAGTATCCGATGCTGTGTGGAGGAAAAATGAGGTGAATTTATTAAAACAACTTTTAATAATTGTGTTGTTTTGTTTTGTCGGAGAAATCATGCATGAAATGATTCCGATACAGATACCGGCCAGCATATACGGGCTGGTATCTCTTTTTGTGGCGCTTTTGACCGGCGCGGTCAAGCTTGAGGATGTGAAGCATGCAGCGAAATTTTTGATCCTTGTCATGCCTGTCCTGTTTATTCCCGCAGGGGTCGGCCTGATCAACAGCTGGGACGAGCTGCGGTCGATGCTCATCCCCGTGATCACGATTATGGTGGTATCCACCGTGATGGTGATGGGAGTTTCGGGCCTTGTGACGCAGGCTGTGATACGGCATCGGGCGAAACGGAGGGAGAAAGCATGAATGAGCTGCTGAAGGACTCCGTTTTCTTTGGTGCAGCCATCAGCGTTGCCTGCTATGAGCTGGGAATCCTAATTCGAAAAAAATGGAATGTTGCAATATTTAATCCTCTTTTAATTTCAATTGTGATTATAATTTTATTTCTTACTGTTTTCCGGGTGGATTTTGAAACCTATGAAAACGGGGCGAAGTACCTGTCCTTTTTCTTAACCCCCGCGACGGTTGCGCTTGCAGTGCCGCTGTATGAGCAGATTGAGCCATTGCGGCGCAGCTGGAGGGCAATCATGGCGGGAATTGTTGCGGGAGCGCTGACCTCCGCGGTGTGCGTGCTCTCTATGTCTGCGCTGTTCGGTTTGGACCACAGACAGTATGTGACGCTTTTGCCCAAGTCGATCACAACGGCAATCGGTATGGGGCTGTCCGAGGAGATGGGCGGGATCGTGACAATTACCGTCGCGGTCATTGTTGTGACCGGAGTGATCGGCAATATGTTTGCGGAGCTGATCTGCCGCCTGTTCCGCATCACGGATCCGGTGGCGAAAGGGATTGCAATTGGGAGCGCTGCCCACGCGATGGGGACGGCCAGGGCGATGGAGCTCGGAGAGGTGGAAGGGGCGATGAGCAGCCTGTCCATCGCGGTATCAGGGCTCTGTACCGTGGTGGTTGCGCTCATCTTTTCGCGTTTTTACTAGGAGGCGTCTATGTCGTTACAGTTTGTGCTGGGCTGCTCCGGCGGCGGGAAAACAGAATACATGTACCGCACGCTCACCCAAGAGGCTGGGGCGCACCCGAAGGACAACTACCTTGTGATTGTGCCGGAGCAGTTTACGATGCAGACCCAGCAGAAGCTGGTCGAACTGGCGGAGCGCAACGCAATCATGAATATTGATGTCCTGAGCTTTAAGCGCCTGGCCTACCGCGTGTTTGACGAGCTGGGGCGCACGGACATACAGGTGCTGGAGGAGACCGGGAAAAATCTGGTGCTCCGCCGGCTGGCGCAGGAAAATCAGGAAAAGCTGACAGTGCTGCGGGCAAATATGAACCGCATGGGCTATGTCGGGGAAGTGAAATCCCTGATCTCGGAGCTGATGCAGTACAATGTCGCCCCTGGGCAGCTGCTTGCCATGGCGGAGAGTCGGCACCTTTCACCGGTGCTCACCGCAAAGCTCAGAGATATCGTGACGATGTACGATGCGTTCAACGAATTTATGCGGGGAAGCTACATCACGGCGGAAGAGATTTTACATATCCTCAAAGATATTGCGAAGGACTCCCAGATCCTGCGCGACAGCGTGATTGTGTTCGACGAGTTTACAGGCTTTACGCCGATTCAGAATGATCTACTTCGGGAGCTTTTGCTGATTGCAAAAGAGGTGAGGATTGCGCTGACGATCGATGGGAGGGAGGATTTCTACCACAGCAAGGGCTGCGAGGAGCTTTTTGACCTCTCGAAAAAGACAATCCGCTCCCTGATGGAGATGGCTCGTGAGCTGCATGTAGAGGTCAGAGAGCCTGCGGTGCTCTCGGACAGTGCGGGCAGGCGCTTTTCCAACGCTCCGGCACTGGCTTTTCTGGAGCAGAACCTGTTTCGGCCATACTATCAAAAAATGAGGGGGGAGGTCCGCGAAATCCATCTTGCCACGGCGAAGAATCCGAAGGAGGAGCTGACACTGGTTGCCCGTGAGATTAACCGTCTTGTCCGGGAGGGGGTCCGCTACAGGGAGATTGCGGTGGTGACAGGAGCCGTGGAAAATTATCGGAATTACGCGGAGGCTCTGTTTGCCAAGTACGAGATCCCCTACTTTATGGACACGACGCGGGAGGTGTTGTTTCACCCGTTCATTGAGTTCCTTCGCGCGGCTCTGGAAATTGTGGACAGCAATTACAGCTATGCGGCGGTGATGCGGTTTTTAAGGTGCGGATTCTGCGGAATCGAGGAGGAGGAGCTGGACAAACTCGAGAATTATCTGCTGGCGACCGGGATACGGGGAAGAGCCGCGTGGAACAAGCGCTGGCTGCGTATGCCGAGGCAGCAGGCGCTCTATGATCTGAATATGCTTGATGCACTCCGGCAGAGGATTGCGGGAATACTCGCTCCGCTTGACCGGGCATTCCTGGGAAAGGACACTAAGGTATCGGACGGGATCTGGGCGCTGTATGAGCTGATGACCGGTTTGGATATCGAGCAGCAGCTGTGGGATAAGGAAAAGGAGCTGCTGGAGGAGGACCGACAGACAAAGGCAAAGGAGTATGGCCAGATCTATCGGATTGTCATGGAACTTTTAGAAAAATATAATCATCTTTTAGGTTCTGAACCCCTCTCGGTGCATGACTTTACGGAGGTTTTGGAGGCCGGCCTGTCCGCCGCGGAGGTCGCAGTGCTGCCGCCAGGGTATGACAGCGTCACCATAGGAGATATTGAAAGAACGAGATTGAATTATATCAGGATTTTATTTTTTGTCGGAGTGAATGACGGAATTATCCCAAAATCGGCGGGGGCCGGCGGAATTATTTCCGAATATGAGCGGGAGCTTCTCGCCGGGGAGCATGTGACACTTGCGCCGGGAGCAAGGGAGCAGGCGTTTATTCAGCGCTTTTACCTCTATCGGAATCTGACAAAGCCATCGGAGCAGCTTTATCTGAGCTATGCCAAGGTGGACAGCGCTGGGAAGGCGATCCGTCCCTCCTACCTGATTGGCGTGATCCGCAGAATGTTTCCGGAGCTTTCGGTGGAGGAACACGAGGATGTGGAGGCGGAACCGGAATTCTATACCCGGGCCGCTGCCTGCGATTATCTGATCCGGGGGGAGCGCACAGAGGCGTGGTATGCGCTGGCCCGCTTCTTTCAGGAAGGGGATGAGGAGGAACAGAGGGCAATTGGGCAGATTCTGCTCGCCGCGTATGCCTGTTACCGGGGAGAACCCATCAGCCGCGCGGTCGCACTTGCGCTGTACGGGCGAAGGACGACGAGCAGCGTAACGCGTCTGGAGCGCTTTGCCGCCTGCGCTTACGCGCATTATTTACAGTACGGCCTGCGCCTTGCCGAGCGTGAGACCTGCCGGTTTGAGAGTGTGGACATGGGAAACCTCTACCACGAGGCGCTGGAGCGCTACAGCAGAAAGCTCATGGATTCGCCCTACGACTGGTTCACGGTGCCGGACGATGTCCGGGAGGAGCTTGCGCGTCTTTCGATGGCGGAGGCTGCGGAGGGGTATCCCTCAGTGAGCATTTTCGCCACGGCGGAAAGCTCTTACCAGGTAAAGCGCATGTACGGGATCTTTGCGGAGACGGTCTGGGCGCTGACGAAACAGGTGAGGGCGGGAAAATTTATCCCGGAGAAATTTGAGGTCAGTTTTTCGGAGCTGGATGATATCTCGGCGCTCACCTATGAGCTGGAGCACGATGTAAGGATGCGACTCACCGGGAGAATCGACCGCGTTGACACCTGTGCGCAGGAGAACGGGATCGGAGTCAAGATCATTGACTATAAGTCAGGAGCCGCAAGCTTTGATCTGATCCGGCTGTATCACGGGCTCCAGATGCAGCTGGTCGTGTATATGAATGCGGCGCTGGAGCTGAGCAGGAAAGAGCATGGGGATCTGCCGGTGTTTCCTGCGGGGATTCTCTACTACCACATTGATGATCCGGTGCTGGAGGCGGCGGATCAGGAGAGCGGGGATGTGGAGCGGGATCTTTTGATGGCGCTTAGGCCGGACGGTCTCGTAAACAGTGAGGAGTCGGTTTATCTTGCAATGGACGAGAATCTTCTCGGCAAGTCGGAAGTGATTCCGGTGGAGCTCAAAAAGTCCGGCGAACTGTCCGCGCGCTCCCATGTGGCATCCACGGAGGAATTTGAGCTGCTCGGCCGGTTTGTAAAACAGATGATCAGGAGACAGGGGCAGGCAATCTACGACGGGAACATCCGTGTTCTGCCCTACCGGGATGGCAGGGAGAGCAGCTGCACCTACTGTCCCTACGCGGGGGTCTGCGGCATAGACGGGCGGATTCCGGGGTATGAGCAGAGATACATGGAGCCGTTGGACCGGGAGGAAGCAATGGAGCGTATTCGGACGGAGACAGCGAGGCGGGAGGATCTATGTCAGTAAAGTGGACGAAGGAACAACAGCAGGTGATTGACTGCAGGGATCGGAATATCCTTGTCTCCGCCGCGGCAGGCTCCGGTAAAACAGCGGTGCTGGTGGAGCGCATCATCCGGCGGATCACGGACAGGGAGCATCCGGTTGACATCGACAATCTGCTGGTTGTGACCTTCACAAAGGCAGCGGCAGCCGAGATGCGGGAGCGGATTGGCGCGGCGATCGAGAGGGAGTGCGAGGCGAACCCGGATGATTCCCATTTGAGGAGGCAGTCTGCGCTGGTGCACAATGCGATGATTACTACGATTGACAGCTTCTGTCTCTTTGTGGTGCGCAACCATTTTGAGGAGATTGGTTTGGATCCGAATTTCCGCATTGCGGATGAAGGAGAGATCCGTCTGCTGGAGCAGGATGTGCTCTCGGAGGTCTTTGAGCAGAATTATGCTCTGGAGGACAATGAACAATTTTTTTCTCTGATTGATGCCTATGCGGGAAAGCGGAGCGATGCGCCGGTGAAGGAGATGGTGAAAAGCATCTACCACATGTCTCTGAGCAGTCCCTGGCCCAGTGAGTGGATCGAGGGGCTGGCAAAGCCTTACCGTGTTGAGACGCAGGGAGAGCTGGTACAGACGGAGCTCTTTTTGGATATCACAGACACCGTGCGCAGCCTGCTTGCGGATGTGAGGGACGAACTGGCGCGTCTTTATGACCTTGCGCTGGCACCGGACGGGCCGCAGGCCTATGCCGTCGCGCTGGAGCAGGATCTGCAGGCGTTGGAGGGTGCCGCTGAGTGTGTGGACTATGAGAGCCTGCTCAAATTTTTTGGAGGTCTTGCTTTCGGGAAACTGGCGCCGGTGCGCAATTTCAGTGGGGATCCGCTCAAGAAGGATACCGTTCAAAACGGCAGAAACGGGCTGAAAAAGACGCTGGAGGATCTGAAAAAGGACTATTTTTCCATAGATGCAAAACAATTGCTGGATCAGCTGCAGAGGCTGCGCCCGGTGGCGGAGGAGCTGGTGCGGCTGGCGTTGGCCTATTCGGAGGCAATGGCGGAGGGCAAGCGGAAAAAGCGGATTGTCGATTTCTCGGACATCGAGCATTTTGCGCTGCAGATTCTCGTAGACCCTCAGACCAAGCGGCCGAAATTTGTGGCTGAGGAGTTTCGCGCGCATTTTGCGGAGCTTATGGTGGACGAGTACCAGGACAGCAATCAGGTGCAGGAGGAGATCATTCAGGCGATCTCCCGGGAAGAGAAGGGGCAGTACAATCGGTTTATGGTGGGGGACGTCAAGCAGAGCATTTACCGTTTCCGGCTGGCGAGGCCGGAGCTGTTCATGGAAAAGTACGCCGCGTACACCACCGGGGAGGGCGTGTGCCAGCGCATCGACCTGCATCAGAATTTCCGAAGCCGCAGGGAGGTTCTGGATTTTTGCAACGATATCTTTTACAAAATCATGAGCCCGGATCTCGGGCGAGTGGCCTACGACGCGGATGCCGCGCTCTATTGTGGGGCGGATTACCCCGAGATGGACGGAATGGAGGCAGAGCTGCTGCTGCTCGACGAGGCGGACGCGCTTTTGGAAGAGCAGGGCAGTGCGGACAAGAGGGAGCTGGAGGCGTATCTGGTGGCATCGCGCATTGCGCAGCTTATGAGAGAGACAAAGGTGTGTGACAGGGAGAGCGGAGAGCTGCGTGCGCTCCGATACTCCGACATTGTGATTCTGTTCCGGAGCCTGAGGGATTGGGGGACAGATTTTGCCAGAGTGCTTACGGAACAGGGGATTCCTGCACATGTCGAGTCGTCCACGGGCTATTTTTCCGCGCTGGAGGTGCAGACCGTACTCAATATGCTGCGGATTCTGGACAATCCTTATCAGGATATTCCGATGGCGGCAGTCCTTCGTTCACCGATGGCAGGACTGGATGACGAGGAGCTGGCCGAGCTGAGGCTGACCGATCCGGCCGTACCCTTTTCGGCGGCAGCCCTCGCCGCCATGAAGGAGGCAAAGGAGGGAAAGCTAGCCCGGTTCTACCGGAGCTACCGGGATCTGCGCGCCCTGCGGGAGCTGCCGATTCACGAGCTGATCCAAAAGCTCCTCGATATGACCGGCTACGGCAGCTATGCCGCGGCGATGCCTGCGGGGGAGCGGCGCAGCGCAAACCTTGCCATGCTTCTGGAAAAAGCGATTGATTATGAGAAGACCAGCTATCGGGGCCTGTTTCACTTTGTGCGCTACATCGATCAGCTGCAGACCTATGAGATCGACTTCGGAGAGGCGGATGTGACCGGCGAGAATGCGGACGTGGTGCATATCATGACCGTACACAAGAGCAAGGGACTGGAGTTTCCGGTTGTGTTTGTGAGCGGTATGGGCAAGCACATCAATCAGATGGAGACGAATGACAAGCTGGTGCTGCACCCCGATCTGGGCATGGGGATCTGCGAGATCTCCGGTCGGCCGAAGGTGAAAAAAAACTGTGTTCTCCGATCCGGGATCGCGGACCGTATACGCAGGGAAAATCTCGGGGAGGAGCTGCGGGTACTTTACGTGGCGCTGACCCGCGCGAAGGAGAAGCTGATCCTGACGGGGGTTGTGAAGGATATTGACAAGACCGTCGGAAAATACACGGGGAATGTTATTCCCCAAAAACCTGTCAGCTACCGCCAGAGGGCCGGAGCGTCAAGCTGGCTGGACTGGGTGATCCCCGCGATGCTTTCTTATCCGGACAAATACCGTGTAGAGGCGGTGGAGCCGGAGCGGCTGGTCTGGAGCGCAGTCGAGAACGAGGCGGAGAAGCTGTTGGACAGGGAGGAGCTGTTAGAGCGGATTGCGCATGCGAGAGAGGATCTGGTGGAGGAATACGGAAGGCTTTTTTCATACGTGTATCCGTACCGCAGCGAAGCGGGAAAGAAAGTGAAATACTCGGTGTCGGAGTTAAAGCACGACTCGATGCTCAGAAAGCTCGATCAGGAGGATGCACAGATTCCCGAATTCCTGAAGGAGGAGCATGAGCCTTACGTGCCGGATTTCGCGCGGGAACGCCTGCAGGAGCCGGAGACAGAAGAGTCAGACGGCGGAGCGGAATATGCGGCTGAAAGGGTTCACGCCGACCGCACGGCGGGCGGATCGCTGCGCGGCACGGCGGTGCATCGGGTGATGGAGTGTCTGGACTTTGCGGCTCTTGCACGGATTGACGCGGCTGACCGCGCGCAGGCCAGTCACTTTGTGGCATCAGAGCTGGAACGCATGAGGACAAGCGGGGAGCTTTCTGAGGAGTTACATGCGCTTGTAAGCCGTGCGTCGATTACCGCGTTTGTGCAGAGCCCGGTGGCACAGCGCATGGCACTGGCGGCTGGGCGTGGGGATCTCTACCGGGAGAAACCGTTTGTTATGCGTCATGAGGATGTGCTGGTGCAGGGAATTATAGACGTTTTCTGGATGGAGGCGGATCGAATTGTCCTGCTCGATTACAAGACGGACCGGGTTGATACAGCGGAGACGCTCATCTCGCGCTATGAAACCCAGATGAAGCTCTACGCGGAGGCTCTCGGCCGCGTGTTTGCAAAAGCAGCGGGGGAGAATTGCACCGCGGAGAAGCTGATTTATTCGTTTAGTCTGAGGGAGGTGATTTCACTGTGAGCCAGATCATTTTGGCGTCTGCGTCGCCGAGGCGCAGAGAGCTTTTGGAGCAGGTAGGGATTGAATTTGAGGTCTGCCCGGCGCAGGGGGAAGAGGTCATCACCGGGACAAAGCCGTGGGCGGTTGTGGAGGAGCTCTCCCGCCAGAAGGCGGAGGAGGTGGCAGCGTCCATGCTTATGTACCAAGAGGAACATCCCGATCTTGTCACGCCGGAGGATCTTCTGGTCATCGGCGCGGACACGGTGGTGGCGCTGGATGAGAGGATTCTCGGAAAACCGAAGGACGAGGCGGAGGCTGTGTCTATGCTGACCATGCTCGCAGGGAGGACGCACAGCGTTTACACGGGAGTTGCGCTGGTGTTTATCGACAAGTCGGGCCGAACCGGGGAGCATGTCTTTCACGAGAAGACGGATGTGGCCGTCTATGCAATGACAGACGAGGAGATTGCCCGCTATGTGGCGGGGGGTGAACCGATGGACAAGGCGGGGGCATACGGCATTCAGGGGGCGTTTGCCATTTATGTCCGGGAGATCCGCGGGGACTATAACAATGTCGTCGGGCTTCCGGTCGCCCGCCTGTATCAGGAGCTCATGCGGATCGGCTGGAATCCTTTTTGTGATTTTACAAAAAAGTAGTGTAGAAATAGGGAAATCGTGATACAATGAGTAATAATAATGATGTAAGAGGGTAAAACCATGTACGATGAGGAAGTGTTGGAATTTTTTCTGAAAAATCAGGGACAGCTGTTTCCGAAGCGAGTTGTTGAAACCATTGAAGAGGCGGAAGAATTTTTGACGGACTGCGCAGCGGTGGTGTGCAAAAATCTGGGTGAAGTACGGGATTATCTGGATGAGTCCGGGATGGATATCACCGGGCTTGACGATGATGAGCTGCTGGAGTCCGGCGAAGTATTTTCTCTGCCCAGCGGCCGCTATTTAATTGTTGAGGGGTAAAGCCCGCAGATGAGGGCAGAGGATGAAAATACGAAAGATAATGATAGGATGTCTGGCATTTGCTGCCGTGGCATCGTTTACCGGTTGTCAGGTCGGAAAGACGAGGTTTGTGTGGCATGAGGAAAAGAAAATCAGCCGCAAGCACCTGTTTTCCATGAATAACGTGACCTGTGACTTAAAGCAGGCAAAGATCTATCTCTGCAATTACCGAAATCTGTACGGCAATGCGTATGGCATTGACCTGTGGCAGTATGATTTCGGTGAGGGGACGCTGGAACAGTATGTCAAAGATGTGACAATCCAGCAGCTTTCCCGCATTGTCTGCATGAATCTTCTGGCAGAGCAGATGAACATCGGTTTGACGGAGGAGGAGCTGAATCTTGTCTCCGATGCGGCAAAAGAGTATTACCGTTCGCTGAGAGACGAGGAGCTTGCCTATATGGAGGTGCGGGAGAGCGATATTGCGACGGCCTACCGTCAGTATGCCCTGGCAAAAAAACTCTACGACATTTTGACAGAGGGCATCGACGAGGAGGTCAGCGATGACGAGGCGAGAGTCATTTCCGTGCAGCAGATTTTTGTGACGGATCCGGCAGATGTGGAGAAAATAGAGGAGAAGCTGGAGGCGGGGGATCCGTTTATGGCGGTAGCAAGCGCATACAGTCTGGCAGACGAGATTGAACTCTATGTAGCGAGAGACGAGTTTCCGCAGGAAGTGGAGAACATCGCCTTCAATCTGGACAACGGAGCAGTGTCGGAGTGTATCAAGGCGGGTGAGGGCTATTATTTCATCAAGTGCATCAGTAAGCTTGAGGAGGAGCAGACCGAGGCGAACAAGGACAATATCCGCATGAAGCGCAGGATTGCACAGTTTGATAAGGTGTATCAGGATTTCATGGAGAGCACGGAGTTTGAACTGAACACGGAGATGTGGGAGAGTGTCCGCCTGGAGGATTTGAGAGGTGTTGAGACGGACTCGTTCTTTGAGGTGTATGCGAAGTATTTCAAGTGAACAGAACATCAGGAAGCAACAAGGGAGCAGGCGGATTGCCTGCTCCCTTTGCAGATCAGAGTGTTTATTTGGTCAGCAGCATCATGAGATCGCTGCTCCTCTTGACGAATTTGCCCATGGCCTCAGGGGAGAGCGGCTGGTTGCTGATCAGCGCCAGGTCGTAGAGCTGCTCGGCAAACATTGGAACGTGTTCGGAATCCTTGTGCTCCAGGATGTATTTGACCAGAGCATGGTTGGCGTTTAAGGTCAGTGTCTGGTCGGCCGCGAACATATTCGGGTCCATGCCGCCCATACCGCCCATGGAGTACATTTTCATCATATCCTGCATCCGTCTTCCATGCTCGGAGAGGGTGAGGATGGAAGCAATCTCCTCGTTCTTTAAGGCTTCCACTTTTACCGTGAGTTTCTCATTGTTTAATGCTGACCGGAACAATTCAGACAGCGTCGCGGTTGCCTCGGTGAGATCTGCGCTCTCATCCTTTAGGCTCTCGTTCATATCCGCGTCGATGCGCATGAACTGATAGCGCTCGTTGCGCTGCTCCAGCTGCGAGATGAAGGAGGTGTCGATATTGTGGTTCAGGATAACCGCATTCATGCCCTGCTCCTTGAACAGGCTGATATACTGTCCCTGCTGGTTCTCATCGGTCACATAGTATACGGTTTTCTTCTCCGGCTCCTTCTCCTCGGAGTCGCTCTCTGCGGCGGTATCCTTTTCCTCCGCAGCCTCTACGGAGTCCTCCACGGTGGTCTCTCCCTCAGAGCCTTCTGCCGCCTCCTCGGCCGGTGCGAGGAGCTCCGGAAGAGTCTGGTATTTGCCGTTGATATCCTTAAAGAGGATATAGTCGTTCATCTTGTCGCAGAACTTCTCGTCCTTTAAGCAGCCGAACTTGATAAAGGGACTGATGTCGTCCCAGTATTTTTCGTAGGACTCTTTTTCGGTCTTGCACATGCCGGTCAGCTTGTCGGCAACCTTTTTCGTGATATATTCTGATATTTTTTTGACAAAGCCGTCGTTCTGCAGAGCGGAGCGGGAGACATTCAAGGGCAGGTCGGGGCAGTCGATGACGCCTTTTAAGAGCATCAGAAACTCCGGAATGACCTCTTTGATATTGTCCGCGATGAAGACCTGATTGTTGTAGAGCTTGATTGTCCCCTCAATGGAGTCGTACTCAGTGTTGATCCTTGGGAAGTAGAGAATTCCCTTCAGATTAAACGGATAGTCCATATTCAGGTGAATCCAGAACAGGGGCTCCCTGTAGTCCAGAAATACTTTGCGGTAAAACTCCTTGTACTCCTCATCGGTGCAGTCGTTCGGGTTCTTTGTCCACAGCGGCTGTGTGTCGTTTAAGGGAACCGGGCGCTTTACGATCTTGAGCTTGTCCTTGGCCGGAGAGATCTCCACGACCTCCTTCTCGCCGTTTTCGTTCTCCTTCTCCTCGGTTTTGGCCTCTTCGTGAATCTCCTCAATGACGGTGTCGGTCTCGCGCCTGTCCGCCTTGTCGATGGTCTCATACTCCTCCGGCGCATTTGCCTTTGACAGATAGATTTCCGTCGGCATAAAGGAACAGTATTTCTCAACGACCTCCCTGGCGCGGTACTCATTGGCGAATTCCAGGCAGTCCTCATTTAAGTACAGTGTGATCTCGGTTCCAATCTCATCTTTGTCGCCGTCTACCATGTCAAATTCCGTGCCGCCGTCGCAGGACCAGTGTACCGGAGTGGCCCCATCCTGATAGGAGAGCGTGTCGATTGTCACAGTGTCCGCAACCATGAACGCGGAGTAAAATCCAAGACCGAAATGTCCGATGATCTGGTCATCGGTGGATTTGTCCTTGTACTTCTCGATGAAATCCGTCGCGCCGGAAAACGCGATCTGGTTAATGTATTCCTCCACTTCGTCGGCCGTCATGCCGAGACCGTTGTCGATGACCTTGATGGTCTTCTCCTCCGGATTCACAATGATCTGAATCTTGGGCTTGTAGTCCGCCGGGAGCGTGTATTCGCCCATCATGTCGAGCTTTTTCAGCTTGGTGATCGCGTCACAGCCGTTTGAGACCAGCTCGCGGTAAAAGATGTCGTGATCCGAGTACAGCCACTTCTTGATAATGGGAAAGAGGTTGTCGCTGTCAATTGAAAGGTTTCCGTGTTTGTTTTCCATTGAAATCCATCTCCTTTTTTAGCCTTTTCTCTAAGAGGTATCTATGATACCCACGGATTGCTCCATTGCTTATCATAATATAGCACGAAAATCGAATTGTCAATGAAAAATTAGCACTCAATTAAAAAGAGTGCTAGCAATGCACAAGAAAATGCGGTATTTTCGTGAATTTCAAGGCTTTCTAAAATCTTTATAAACTGAGATTATGGACATTTAAAGAAAAAAGTGGTACGATTCGGAGAGTACTGTATGTTGTTTTGCAATATCGGAAAGGTTGATCGGATGGATACACAAAGAGAAACAGAGCAGAGTGCCGCAGAGGAGGTCAGAAATCCCCGCGGCAATATGACCGAAGGGAATCCCGTGAAGTGTATGCTGACCTTTGCGGTTCCGATGATTCTCGGTAATCTGTTTCAGCAATTTTACAATATTATGGACTCCGTGATCGTGGGCAAGCTGGTGGGCTCGGACGCGCTGGCGGCCGTGGGCGCCTCCACCTCGATCACCATGCTCTTTGTCATGGTTGCGCTTGGGACAGGCATTGGCTGTTCGGTCGTCATCTCCCAGCTCTTCGGGGCGCGGCAGATTGAGAAAATGAAGTCCGCCATCTCCACAGCGCTGATGTCCATCGTGGTTATCTCCTTGGCGCTGGCTGTGCTGGGACGGTTTCTCAGCAGATGGATTCTGGCGTGGATGGGGACTCCGGAGGAAATTTTTGACCCGGCGGCGACCTATCTGAACATTTATTTTTACGGCTTTTTCTTTTTGTTTTTGTACAATGCGTTCTCCGCGGTTTTCAACGCGCTGGGAGATTCCAGAAAGCCGTTGTACTTCCTTATGGTCTCCTCCTTGCTCAACATCTGTCTGGATCTGCTCTTTGTGGGGAGATTTCAGTGGGGCGTGGCGGGGGCTGCGTGGGCGACGCTGATTGCGCAGGCAGTGTCCTCCGCATTGTCCTTTACGGTGCTGACCTTCAAGCTGAAGCGTTTGGAGTGCGGAGAATACAAAAGGTATGACAGAGCTCTGCTCGGCAAGATGACGCGGGTGGCGATCCCGACGATTGTGCAGCAGTCGATGGTGTCCATCGGCATGCTCTTAATCCAGTCCGTGGTCAACCGGTTCGGCCCGGTCTTTATGGCGGGTTACACGGCGGCTGTGCGCATTGACGGCATCGCGATTGTGCCGATGGTGAACACGGGCAACGCGGTGTCCACCTTTGTCGCGCAGAATATGGGGGCGGGAAAGCCGCAGCGGGCGAAGCAGGGCTATCATATAGGACTCTGTATGGCAGTGGGCATTGGCGTGCTGATCGGAGTTCTTCTGTTCTTTTTTGGGAATGCCTTTGTCAACGCTTTCATGGACTCCGACAAGGATGCGGCCTCGATTGCGGTGGGAGTGGAATATCTGGGAGTGGTGTCCATGTTCTATTTTGTCATGGGCGCAATGAACGTCACCAACGCGGTGCTGCGGGGCGCAGGGGACATGCGCTGGTTCATGGCGGTGACGCTCGCCAATCTGATTGTCCGGGTTGTGCTCACCTATGCATTGTCTGACATTACGGCGGGAAGAATTATCATGTGGGCGAACCCAATCGGATGGACCGTGGGACTGGTGCTTGCCTACATTCGTTACCGCCAAGGGAAATGGAAAAAATTAACCTTGATTTAATTATATTTATTAAATTACAATTTGATAAAGGGAGGACAGCTATGTTAGAGGTTGGAATTAAGGGACACAAGGAGCTTGTTGTGACCGAGGAGAAGACTGCGAAGCACATGAACAGCGGGGCGATGAACGTCTATGCCACTCCCCATATGGTCGCGCTGATGGAGTACGCTGCGTTTGACAGCGTGCAGTCGGAGCTGGAGCCGGGCTGTGGGACTGTGGGTACGGCGTTGAATATTCGGCATGTGGCAGCGACTCCGGTGGGGATGAAGGTGAGCTGTGACTCCGAGCTGATCAAAATTGACGGAAGGGCGCTGACCTTTTCGGTGAAGGTTTACGACGAAAAGGGATTGATTGGAGAGGGAGAGCACGAGCGGTTTATTATTTTCGAGGATAAATTTCAGGCAAAGGCGGACGCGAAGCGGGAGAATTGAGGATGCTGTACGATAAAGATATCCGGGAGCCGCTGTTCGATTTTCTGGAGACTGTTTACGGAAAAGTGCGCCTTCTCGAGGAACAGGTCATGGGGAAGTCCAGGGCGGACATTGTCATGATTGTCCCTGATGCTCTCTACGGGATTGAGATCAAGAGCGATGCGGACAGCTATGCGCG
>JAFLRQ010000012.1:19961-26077 GCA_022511395.1 Agathobacter sp.
CACATTCAGGAGCTTAACCGGATGGCAGCGTACAAGCAGAAGAGCAAGCGCTTTGTTGCGGACAAGATCGTGGAGACGGTACCGCCGGAGATTCTCTCTCAGCAGCTGTCAGAGGAACTGTTTCAGAGGGACTATACCAAGATCTGGGAGACCATTCAGACCTACCGGAAAGACAACGGGCAAAAACCGAGGCGCAGGAAGAGAAAGCGCAGGCGACGAATCTGAAAGTACTCATGAGTTTTTTGTTGTCGGATGAGGAAAAATCTGTTATGATAAACATATAAGAATCATAGGGGTTTTTACAGGAAATGGGGGCACAGGATGCAGAGAAGAAAAAGGATAGCTTTGTTCGCAAATTGCTGGTCGAGCGATTACGTGCAGGAGGTCGGACGGGGAATCCGTGAGGCCGCAGAGAAAGAAAACGCGGATATCTTTGCATTTTTGAATTATTCCGCTCATCTGTCCGGCGATGTGGAGCATCGCGGGGAATTCAATATTTTCCTCTTGCCGGATATCAAGGATTTCGACGGCGTGTTAGTGCTGGCAAACACGTTTAATCTGGAGGAGGAAACCACCTATCTGCATGATAAAATCAAAGAGCTTGGAATTCCCGCGGTCAGTCTGGAATATGAGATGGAGGGGACTGGCTATCTGGGATTTGACAATTACTCCGGCATGCACGAGCTTGCGACGCACCTAATCCGCGAGCATGGAGTGAAAAGGATTGTATTTATCGGCGGAATCAAGGGACATCCGGATTCGGATGTCCGCCTGAAGGCCGTGACGGATGCGGCCGCAGAGAATCAGATCACAATCCGCAAAGGGGATATCCTGTACGGAAGCTGGGAGGCGGCGGATTCGTGCCGCCAGTTTGAAGAGTGGCTGGAGTGCAACGACGCGCTTCCGGATGCTGTGATTTGTGCCAATGATATTATGGCGGTAGGAATCTGTGACTGGCTCATAGAGCACGGCTTTCAAATTCCGGATGATGTAAAGGTTACCGGCTATGACTGCATCAGAAGCGCGATGGAGTACTCGCCGGTCATCACGACAGTCAGCCATGAACGGGTCGGGCTGGGATACCGTGCGCTGCAGAATCTGCTGGATAAGATTGACGGAAAAGAGGCGGCGCCGAGGGAAGTGATGAAGCCCAGAGTGGTGATTGGCGGAAGCTGCGGGTGTCACGGCACGGGTATTGATGAGCAGGCGGATTCGGGGAAATCGATCCTGAACAGGAAGCCGGACGCTATGGTGACGGATCGGCATTTCAGGCATATTTATACATCTGTGAGAAAGGTTACGGTGCTCGAAGAATTTCACGCGAGCCTTTCAAAGTTGTTTGGACAGGAACACGACATGGAGGGGGAATCCTTCATGTGGTGCATCCGCCCGGACCTTTTTGTCGTGGAAGACAATGATGACCGATTCCGGACACCCGGCTACGGGGACGAAGTGGATGTGGTCTGTTCTCTGGAGGACGGTGTGCCGGGACTCTGCCGGAGAATGTCAACAAAGGAGGCGGTCTTTTGGACTGCGGAGAGAAAGGATAAGAGCGGGATATATCTCTTTGTGACGATGCGAAGTGACGACAAGCATCTCGGCTTTTGCATGCTGAATCGGGATTTTGAAATCGTAGGTGATTTATTACTGTATATTTGGACGAGACATGTCAATGAATATATGGAGCAGATTCTCTCCAATGTCAAAATTGCGGAGCTGACCCGAAAGCTGCAGGAGCTTTCCGTCACGGATGTACTGACAGGGCTCTACAACCGGATGGGCTGCGAGAAGACGCTGTATCCCTTTGTCGAGGAGTGCCAGAAACGGGGCGGGCAGAGCATAGTGATGCTTGCGGATATCGACCGCATGAAGACAATCAATGACCAGTACGGACACGGACAGGGTGATCTGGCCCTGCAGATCGTGTCTCATGTATTGAAAACAGCGTTGCCCAGAGGGTTTATGGCCGCCCGTTTCGGCGGGGATGAATTTTTCATAGTGGGTGAGAGTCTGGAGTCTGCTTCGATTGACGAGATCACGCAAAACGTTACCGATCAGCTTGCGAAGGAAGTGCAGCGGAGGCAGATTCCGTTTCCGCTGACCATGAGTATCGGAGGGGTCAGGCTTGAGCAGGGAGAAACGTTTCAACTGATGGATTGCCTGCAGAGGGTGGATGAACACATGTATAAGGTCAAGGAAATCCATCATCGGCAGATTGACGGGCAGGCGTGACAGGACGAAGGCAAAAATAGGACGACATACCGGAAAAGGCGGTATTCAGGAGGTAGAAGGGCAGCATGCTGGAGCTAAAAAATATCAGCTTTCAGGCGGAGGATGAGAAGGAAATATTAAAGAATGTGAATCTGGCCATCGATGACAGGATTGTCGTGATCACCGGCCCCAACGGCGGCGGAAAGTCCACGCTGGCAAAGGTGATCGCGGGAATTGTAAAGCCAACGGAGGGCCGGATTCTTTTAGATGGAGAGGACATCACGGAGCTTTCTGTCACCGAGCGGGCGAAGGCGGGAATCAGCCTTGCATTCCAGCAGCCGGTGCGGTTTAAAGGGCTGACGGTGCGCGATCTGATCACGATTGCGGCGGGGTGTGAGATCTCCCTGAATGAGGCCTGCGAGTATCTGTCCGAGGTGGGGCTGTGCGCGAAGGACTACATTGACCGGGAGCTGAATTCCAGTCTTTCTGGCGGAGAGATCAAGCGCATTGAAATTGCGACCATACTGGCAAGAGGTTCGAAATTCTCCGTGTTTGACGAGCCGGAGGCGGGGATTGATCTGTGGAGCTTCCGCAGCCTGATCCGCGTGTTTGAAAAAATGCAGAAAAAGAGCAGAGGGACAATCCTCATCATCAGTCATCAGGAGCGAATCCTAAACATTGCGGACAAGATTATTTATATTAAGGACGGCGCCGTGGAAAAATACGGTGTGAGGGACGAGGTGTTCCCGACGCTCATGGACACTTCACGGGCGGGCTGTGACATGCTTTTGGACAAGATGGAGACGGAGGACGCGAGATGATTGACGAGATTGGAAAGACGCTCTTAAAAGAGGTGGCGGAGCTGGACGCGCTCCCCGTGGGGGCATATAACATAAGGGTGAACGGAGCCAGCAGTGAGCGAAACACGACGGCGAATATTGATATTGTGACCAAGGAGGACAAGTCCGGCATCGATATCATCATCAAGCCGGGGACGAAAAACGAGAGTGTGCACATTCCTGTGGTTTTGTCCCAGAGCGGTTTAAAGGAGACAGTGTACAATGATTTCTATATCGGGGAGGATTGCGACATAACTATTGTGGCAGGCTGCGGAATCCACAACTGCGGTGACGCCGACAGCTCACACAACGGCCTGCACCGTTTTTTTGTCGGGAAGAACGCAAAGGTCCGCTATGTGGAAAAGCACTACGGTGAGGGGGAGGGTCGTGGAAAACGGCTGATGAATCCCACCACCGAGGTGCATCTGGAGGAGGGGGCCAGGATGACCCTTGAGGCGACCCAGATTGCCGGAATTGACGATACCCTCCGGAGAACGACGGCGACGCTGGCGGAGAACGCACACATGGAGGTGCAGGAAAAGGTGCTCACCGACGGGGATCAGAAGGCAGTTTCGGAGTTTGTTGCGGACCTAAACGGCACCGGATCCAGCTGCAACATTGTGAGCCGCACGGTGGCGAAGGGACACAGCGTGCAGCATTTTTCCAGCACGCTGAACGGAAACGCTCCCTGCAGCGGCCACACGGAGTGTGACTCCATTATTATGGACGATGCGAGGGTGTCGGCAAGCCCGAACCTCACCGCAGCGGATGTGGACGCGGGGCTGATTCACGAGGCGGCGATCGGCAAGATTGCGGGAGAGCAGCTCTTAAAACTCATGACCCTGGGGCTTACCGAGCAGGAGGCAGAGGAACGGATCGTGAATGGTTTTCTAAAACAAAGTGTAAAATAAATCAATAAAACTGAATAAATTTAATCATTCCGTTTTGCATCATACTATGTTAAGATTCATCATAGAAATTGATCAAATTATATAAGCTCGTACACGGGCTGGAAAGAGGACGCTATGAAGAATTTTGACAAGTATGAACGACAATATTTTATGCCTCCGGTTTGCGAGTACGACTGGGCGAAGAAGGATCACATAGAGGAGCCGCCTGTCTGGTGTTCGGTAGACCTGCGGGACGGCAACCAGGCGCTGATCGAGCCCATGAGTTTAGAGGAAAAGCTTGAGTTTTTCCAGCTTTTGGTAGATATCGGATTCAAGGAGATTGAGGTGGGCTTTCCGGCGGCATCGGAGACTGAGTTCATTTTTATGCGGACGCTGATTGAGCGTGACATGATCCCGGACGATGTGACGGTGCAGGTTTTGACACAGGCGAGGGAGCACATCATCCGCAAGACCTTTGAGGCGGTGAAGGGCGCGCCCCACGCGGTGGTGCACCTGTACAATTCCACCTCGGTGGCACAGCGGGAGCAGGTGTTTAAGAAGGACAAAGAGGAGATCAAGCAGCTTGCGGTGGATGGCGCGAAGCTGTTGAAAAAGCTGGCGGACGAGACAGAGGGGGATTTTTCCTTTGAGTACAGCCCGGAGAGCTTTCACGGCACGGAGGTAGAATATGCCGTGGAGGTCTGCAATGCGGTGCTGGATGTGTGGCAGCCGCAGGGCGGGCACAAGGCAATTATCAACATTCCCGCCACGGTGGAGACAGCCATGCCCCACGTGTTTGCAACCCAGATTGAGTATGTCAGCAAAAACTTAAAATACAGAGACAACGTGGTGTTGAGCCTGCACCCCCACAATGACCGGGGCTGCGGCGTCTGTGACGCGGAGATGGGAATTCTCGCCGGCGCGGACCGCATTGAGGGGACGCTCTTTGGCAACGGAGAGCGCACCGGAAACGTGGATATTGTGACGGTCGCCATGAATATGTTTTCCTATGGTGTAGATCCGGGTCTGGATTTCTCCGACATGCCGCACATCCGGGAGACCTATGAGCGCCTGACCAGAATGCAGGTGGGCGACCGGACGCCCTATGCGGGGGATCTGGTGTTTACCGCATTTTCGGGTTCTCATCAGGATGCCATTGCAAAGGGCATGGCGTGGCACGAGACGAAAGAGTTAAAGAAATGGACGGTGCCCTATCTGCCCATCGATCCCGTGGATGTGGGACGGACCTACGACGCGGATGTGATCCGCATCAACAGCCAGTCCGGCAAGGGAGGCATCAGCTATATCTTAAAGCACAACTTCTCCATCTCGCTTCCGGAGAAAATGCGCGAGGAGGTCGGCTATACTGTAAAGCAGGTATCCGACGAGGAGCACAAGGAGCTTTCTCCGCAGTGGGTGTACGACATCTTTGAGGAGAATTATGTGAACAGGACCCCCTGCTTTACCATCGACGAGTGCCATTTCCGGCAGATCGACGGCATCATGGCGGAGGCCACGATCGAATTCGGAGGGAAAAAGACTGTCGTGGACGCCAGCGGCAACGGCCGTCTGGATGCGGTCAGCAACACCATCAAGCAGTTCTTCGGCATCAGCTACGAGTTGTCCACATACGAGGAGCACGCACTGTCCCACGGTTCCTCCTCCAAAGCCATCGCCTATGTGGGCATTACCTGTGAAGGGAAGAATTACTGGGGCGTGGGAATGGATGAGGACATCATCAAGGCGTCGATTCACGCGCTGACTGTGGCGGTGAACAAGCTGCCCATGATTGAGACCAGCGAGGGAAGCCAGGATGAGCGGCTGACGGCCATGCTGAATTATATTCAGAATAATTATCAGGAGGTTACGCTGGAGAGCATGGCGGAACAGTTCCATCTCTCGGAGCCATACATCTCCAAGTACATCAAGGATAAGTCGGGCAAGACCTTCGGGGAGCACGTGACCCGCATCCGCATGAAACGGGCGAAGACACTGCTCAAAAACGGCAATATGACTGTGGAGCGCATTGCGGACTCTGTGGGATACCCCAATGTGGAGCATTTCAACCGAACCTTCAAAAAATGCTTTGAAATGACCCCGATCCAGTACCGCAACAGCAGCAGGCAGAAGGGATGAAAACAGCAAGAGAGAGTTCCGTATTCGGAACTCTCTCATT
>JAFLRQ010000012.1:26177-27523 GCA_022511395.1 Agathobacter sp.
GCGATGTGCCGCGCCACGTGGATGCCGCTGGCGGAGGCGTGGGACAGCGAGTGGGTCACGCCGCTCCCGTCGCCGATGATATAGAGGCCGGGATATCTGCACTGCAGGTTCTCGTCGATCTCTACCTCCATATTGTAGAATTTGACCTCCACGCCGTAGAGCAGTGTGTCGTCGTTGGCGGTTCCGGGCGCAATTTTATCCAGCGCGCAGATCATTTCCATGATGCCGTCCAGAATCCGTTTTGGGAGCACCAGGCTCAAATCTCCGGGGGTGGCGGCGAGCGTGGGACTTACCATCCCCTCCGCGATCCGCTTTGCATTGCTCCTGCGGCCGCGGGTCAGGTCGCCGAACCGCTGGACGATGACCCCTCCGCCCAGCATGTTGGACAGGCGGGCAATGCTTTCGCCGTAGCCGTTGCTGTCCTTGAAGGGCTCGGAGAAGTGCTTCGACACCAGAAGGGCAAAGTTTGTGTTCTCTGTCCGAAGCTCGGGGCTGTCGTAGCTGTGGCCGTTTACCGTGACGATCCCGTTGGTATTCTCGTTGACTACGATGCCGTAGGGATTCATGCAGAAGGTGCGGACGTTGTCCTCAAATTTCTCCGTGCGGTAGACGATCTTGCTCTCGTAGAGTTCATCCGTCAGATGGGAGAAGATCACTGCGGGGAGCTCCACCCGGACGCCGAGATCCACGCGGTTGGACTTGGTGGGGATGTCCAAATCCGCGCACACCTTCTCCATCCATTTGCTGCCGCTGCGGCCTGCGGAGATAATGCACTTGCTGCAGTCGTAATGCTGATCCGCAGCATGCACCCGGTAGCCCTTATCCAGAACCTCAACGCGCTCAATGGGCGTGTCAAAGAAAAAGTCGATGTGGCTGCTCATCTCGTTGTAGAGATTTTCCAGCACGACATAGTTGATGTCCGTGCCGAGGTGCCGCACGGAGGCGTCAAGCAGCTTCAGCTTATTCTGCATGCACTTCTTTTTCAGGTCGCTTCCCGCGGTGGAGTACATCTTTGTGCCCTCGCCGCCGTGGGAGACATTGATGTCGTCCACATAGCGCATCAGCTCAAAGGCGCGCTCTCTGCCGATATGCTCATACAGCGTGCCGCCAAAATCGTTGGTAATGTTGTATTTGCCGTCGGAAAACGCGCCGGCGCCGCCGAACCCGTTCATGATTGCGCAGGTCTTGCAGCGGATGCAGCTCTTTACCTTGTCCCCGTCAATGGGGCATTTGCGCTGCTTCAGCGAGTGGCCGGAGTCAAATACGGCAATTTTGAATCCGCTCTTTTTCTTCATCAATTCGTAGGCGGAGAAAATTCCGCCGGGGCCCGCCCCGATAATGATTAC
>JAFLRQ010000120.1 GCA_022511395.1 Agathobacter sp.
CTGCTGAACGAGTCAGCTTTGTTATAATAGCATGTCTGTCAACTAATGTCAACAAAAAATTTTATTTTTTTATAAATTTATTGTAAGCTCGACCGGACAGTGGTCGGAACCCATGATGTCCGTGTGGATTTTCGCACCTGCCATCTGTTCCTTCAAGCTCTCCGAGACAATGAAATAGTCGATGCGCCACCCTGTATTGCGGGTTCTCGCCTGAAACCGATAGGACCACCAGCTGTACACGCCCTCCGTGTCCGGATAAAAAAAGCGGTAACTGTCGATAAAGCCGGAGTTCAGCAGCTCGGTCATTTTTCCGCGCTCCTGATCAGTAAACCCTGCATTGTTGTGGTTCGTCTTCGGATTTTTCAGGTCGATTTCCTCATGGGCGACATTCATATCTCCGCAGACAATCACTCCCTTTTTCTCCGCGAGTCCGTTCAGATAGGCACGGAAATCGTCCTCCCACTGCATGCGGTAATCGAGCCGCTTCAATTCATCCTGAGAGTTCGGCGTGTAGACAGTAACCATATAAAAGGACGGATACTCCAGCGTGATCACGCGCCCCTCGGTGTCGTGCTCCGCAATGCCGATCCCGTATGTCGCGGCGAGAGGTTCATGCCTGGTAAAGATCGCAGTTCCGGAATACCCCTTCCGCTCCGCATAATTCCAGTATTGCAGATAGCCCGGCAGATCCATCTCAATCTGACCTGCCTGCAGCTTGGTTTCCTGCAGACAGAAAAAGTCTGCATCCAGCTTCTGAAATTCCTCCATAAAATTTTTGCCCATGACGGCGCGAAGTCCGTTTACATTCCACGAAATCAATTTCATCGTTTGTTCCTCCCGGTCTGTTAAAAGGAAATGACAAGCAGCCGCAAAATCGGATTGATCTTGTACAGCCAAAGCAGAGGCGCGGAATCATAAATAAGCCCGTTCAATGTCATTCCCCAGCTTGTAGAGCTCGCCATAGCGATGACGGCAAACGCCGCCCAAACCATAAAAATTCCCTTGACGGCACCCACCAGAAGCCCCAGCGTGCGGTTGGCCGTCCCAATCAGCGGAAGCTTGGACACCAGATCCAAGGCAACTGTGAGCAGAATCGATATGATAACGGCGACCACAAACACAAGCGCGGATGCGATACCGCGCATGGCCAGCTCCGTGGCGCGCTTTGCCACCGCATCGTACACCCCGCTCCCTTCCAGATAATTGTCCAGCGCTGTATCAGCGTCCAACAGCTTATCCACAATCACCTGCGGGAGCTGAATTTTGAGTTCGGACGCTGCGGCACCTTCCTGCTTTGCCTTCTCCGCCAGCACAATTTCATGAACCTTATCCGCGCATGCCTGCTCAATGTTCTCGTCAATCCTTGTGTATTCCGTCAGCAGGTTTGCCACCGGCGGCGTCAGCAGCGTGACGGCAATCAGGATCAGAAGTCCCGCCACCATTGAGTACGCCACTCGCAGAAAGCCTTTAAAGTAGCCCTCCGCAAGGTTCACCGCAAGAATACCCAGCACACAAATCAGTAACCAATTCATTTTAAACGCACCTCCTCAGTCGTTCCATCCAATACGAATGTATAATTTTGACTGTTTTTTCCCGATAGAATCTTGTATAGTTCCTCATCAAATGTATAAGAGAATTTGCGGATACTGTGAATCGTAAACAATTCACACTGATGCAGATTCCGCACGCAAATCTCGTTGTTGTCAAGAAATTCGATCCGCGTATAGGCAATTTCCGTGTCATTTTCCATGACAACGGATCCGTTCATGTCGTACACCTTGATATGCCAGCTTCCCTCCGTGTCCGGATTCGAATAAGTAATGCCCACGTACTTATTGCTGTGAAACACGCTCTCCACCTCTGCCTTGTACTGGATTGTCCGCTTTGGCGCCGGCTTTTGTGCCCCCTCAAACACAATCACGCTGTCGTTGGAGAACGCCACCATCCGCTCCGCGCTGACGTAGTCAATCTCCGGAATCAGCACATCTTCGTAGCGGTAAGTCCCCACATTATTGTCGATCTCATTCTGCCCAACAGAACCGAAATTGTAAAAGCTGATGACCGAGCATACATTTCCGCCGTTCACATCCAGCATACATACCGCCAGCTTCTGCGCGTCTGCGGAAAGAGCGATGTCTATAGGAAAGGTCCCGTTCTGATGAAAGAACTCGCCGTTTGTCAGCCCTTTCCCTTTGCGGTCATACAGTCTCACATAGGAGACGCCTCCCTCTTTCATCAGCACCGCAATCGTCCCCTGCCCGGCAATGCGCACGCGCGACAGGGGCATAGAGGTCTCAATCTTCTTGCTCAAACCTGTCTCCGCCATAATATAGATGCTTGTTCCGCCCGCATCGTAAACCACCAGATAACTGCCGCACACATCAATCTCCGGCGACGTCATCTCAAACGACTGGTTCCATGCCGGTGTATCCTCGTCCCTGTAGTACACAATTCCGTCGTTGCTGTACTCAACGCGCCGCCCGAGGAAAGAGGCGTATTTTGTCGTTCCGCTGTCGTGGCGTTCCGCGAGATTGACCACTTCATAAGAAGAATAGCTCCGCAAAGCTGTCCAGAGCTGGATTCCGATCAGAGCGATCACGAAAAGGAGAATGGTACTCGTCACACGTCCAAAGGTCTTTCTCCGGTGTTTTTTCACCTGCTCCTCGATCTGCTCCAGCTCCTCACCGCTGTTTGAAACGGTTTTGAAATCTGTTTTGTTTGCCACGTATGTACTCCTCTTATCTCTTGTTGTCTGTTCTACCCATTGTATCACATTAATGCGTTCTACGGAAGTAATAATTTCTGTCCGATGCGAATGTCATCGCAATCCTCCAGATGATTGAGATCCGCAAGCTTTTCCACATAGGAGATCGAGCCGTAAAATCTTTTCGATATGCCGCTCAGCGTGTCACCCTTCCTGACCACATAATAATCAGAAACTGCGGCATCAACATCCGTCGTCTGCTCCTCGGGCGGTGTTTCCTCAGACGATTCCCCGCTTCCTGGCAGCTCTGCGGACGTTTGCGCCGCCTCCTGCCCTTCGGTGTCATCCGGCTCATTCTGTGTGGACTGGCCCTCTGTATTCTCCTGCTTTCCCTCAGTGTCGTCCACCTTATGGATATCCCCGGACGGAAGATCACGGACCGGAATCAGGTTCAGGGTTTCGGTATCCGTCTCCGTCACCGGCTCCAGATGGCTTCCCATCGAGCTGACCGCCTTTTCCAGCCCGGAGATCTTGATCCGGTCCTGATAGACCCCAAAACCGACGAGGCCGATTAGCAGCAGAACCGCAGCGGTCACCGCATAGGAGGATGCCCTGTGACCGATACTTTGCTTCTCCTGCTGTATGCTGTCCATGAGAAGCCTGCTTCTCCCGTTCCGAAGCACCGCCTCCTCCGGAACCTCGACTGTCACCTCCGCCTCGTGCTCCTGCCGGGGCTTTGGGCTGTAATAAACAAAAAAGCCCTCCCGCTTCTGCATGCTTTTTCCTTTATTTATATAGAAATGCTCCTCGCCCTCGACGCTGTCCATGAGAAAAAGCACCTGATGCGCACCGCCAAACTGTTCGCGGTGTACCGCTTCCAGCTCCGGCGTCAGCTCAGGAGTAAATCCCTTGATGTCCATTGCCCAGCCCACAATAATCGTGTTGTCATAGGAGCGCTTGATCTCCTGAAAAATGTCGCTCCACGCATGGCTGCTCCACTGTGGGATATTCTGCACGAACTCAATGTCCGGAACCGGGATCGCCGCCTCCACAAAGGTCATATATCGGTTGTTTTCCTTCTCCGTGTGCCCCATGAAGATAAAAATGCGCCGCTCCGCATAATCCTCCGCATGAATGCGCTTGTAGACCTCATTCTCTATGTATATTTTGTCCTCCTCGCCGGGGGTTCCTATCTGCCGTACATTTTTCAGATTTCGCTCCTTTTCCGCTACAATATCAATCATACGCCGCTCCTTTCTCATTTCTGTTTGTCCGCTGTCATGCTAACACACAGCGCCTGCGAAATTTAGGAAATTTTGACGGAAGATATAAAAAGAATACAAACTGTGCTAATATCATAAGGAACTCTGTGCCGCTTAGTCGTATAATAAGTGAAGGGGTCAGACATGATCCCGGTTTTAGGGGAGGAAAATCTATGGATAACGGTGCAAGTAGCTACCGCCGTTTCCTTGATGGTGATGAAAATGCCTTTAATCCTATCA
>JAFLRQ010000121.1 GCA_022511395.1 Agathobacter sp.
AACCGTCCTCGCAGTATTTCTCCGGCTCATAGACCGCATTCAGCCCGAACACAACCACCCCGTCCGTCCCCTCCCGGGAATAGGAGATCGAATCAATCTTCTCTCCGCTGCCTCGAATCCGGTATTTCGCAAAGTAATCCTCCTCGCGGCACGCAAAGCGCACACTCAAATTCTGGGTCAGATAATCGTTTTCAATCACAATCTGATCCTCTGTGATCCCCTCCGGGAGTTCCATGCAGATTTTGCCGCCCAGACGATCCTCCTCGTCCAAGTCTTCCGTATCATCGCGCACAATAATCTTGTTCGGTTCAACAACCGGCGGTTCCTCCACCACCGGAGGGCCGGATGCAAGCGCCGCTCTGGTATGCAGGTGCGGCAGAACAAAAAGGTACACACTCGCAAGCACCGTGAGCAGTCCCAGCATCGCGGCAGACCACTGCAGGACACACATATCCATCGGTTTTTCTACTGGTTCTTCGTAAAGGCCTTTATACACAAATTGCACTCCTTTTTTTCTCTGACGTTCACAAATCTGACTCCGCTGTAGCTGATATAGCACTCGCCGTCCTCCAGATCCACATCCGCAATCACCGCATCTCCGGAATCGTACTCGATTGCCATGGGGTAAGCTGCGCCCGGAGTCCGTATATACAGGAGCACTGCATACCGCTCCCCTGCGCGCAGGTCCTTCGGTGAATCAAAGTCGATGGTGTAATACCCTGCCTGCTCCAGCGTCCCGGATGCCAGCTTGACGCGGCTGTTGAAAGACATTTCATCGACAAAATTATGGATCAGATACAGCTCGTACTCCGTTGCGGCTCCGGTGGCGTAGAAGGATGCCGCACAGAGCTTCTCATCATTCTTTGCGGTGTAGACATTGGCTCCGTACATCTCCTCGCTGTCGTAGCCCATCTTGCCCACCCATCCGCAGAGATCGCTCTGATAGATATTGTCATAATTGTCGGTGGGCTCAATGCGGGTGTATACCACGTTGTGCGTGCCGATATTCGTGTCATAGTAGGACACATAAAAAATTCCGTCCTCGCCAAAGCTGTCCCCCCAGCTGTTCTGACAGATAAACGCCCCGTCCCCCTCCAACGGCGTGTTGAAGTTTGAACTGGGGTAAGTGTCATCCCATCCGATAATCACGACATCGTGGTTCGGCTTCTCCGTTCCGATATAGCAGTATGCGCTCGTATTCCGGTTATAGTACTCGGAGCTGCTCTCCGAGCTGCGTATGGTACTGTAAAGCGAGGACTGCACACCGCCGTACTTAAAGACAGCCTCCTTGATTCCCTCGTAATTTTTGCCGTCGATGATCCTCATCTCCTGCACATGATACACAGGCTCAAGCGTCCCGTCCGTCTCACCGTCGCCGTAGGGGTCATCCTCCTCATAGACCGGCCCCTGCCACGCCGCCAGATAGGCCATTCCCATCGTATATTCGCCGCCGTCATACTGGTTCACATTGAAGGAATTGCTCATGCTCATGTGATCCACGGAGAAAAGCAGCTTTTGCTCCGGATACAGGGACGATTCCAGCGCACTGGTCGCCGCAAATGCCCAGCATGTACCGTAGGTTCCCTGATTGCGGACGGCGGAAACCCTGCCCTTCTCCCTCAGGTCATACCGCGGGGGGAGCAGCGGGCTGACATCCAGATCGGCGGCTGTCGTCGTGTTCTCCGCAATGTTGAAGCCGTAGCTGTAATTCAAGAGCTCTGCCAGATCATTCAGGCTTACATAGAGCTGCCCGCCGCGCATCTCCAGTCCGGACACCACATTCTGCATCTCCCCGTTCACCTCGGCCGTATTCTCGCCCAGCTTGAGTCTGACTGACTGATTATGCTTTTCAACCAGAAGCGTATCTCCCTCATACGTGTGTACACTGCAGTTTAACGCATCCCCGAGAATAAACGCCGGAACCATGATCTCCCGCCCTTCATTCATGTAAAAATCCAGCGTGTCACTGGTGTATCTGCGGTTGTCAATGAGGAGCGTGATCGTCCCCGAATTGACATCCTTTGCCACAAGCGGATCCCACACCCGCCGGTCCAGCTGGGCGCCCCGAAACTCTCCTACCTCGGAGGCATCCAGCCGCAGTATTTGAAATTTGAACAGAAAGATGCCCGCCAGAATCATGGCAGCCACCACAAATCTCTTGGAGTATTTCACTGCTGTCGTTCCCTCCTTATGACAGGCTTTGGAGGTTTCGGCCCCATAAACTGATAAAAATAGGTCCTAATCATACCGTTGTAAATTTTGCGGTTCTTGTCCGCCTTGCGCCCAATATAGCGCTCCGCGTCCTCGTAGCTCGTAATCATGTAAAGGGACCAGTCCTTCAGTCCCTCGTATGCCTCCCCGATCTGCCGGTAAAGCCGCGGCAGATTCTCTTTATCCTCCAGCCGCTCCCCGTAGGGCGGGTTGGTGATGAGAAACCCGTACCGTTTCGGGTGGTGAAGATCCGCCACCGCCCGCTGCTGAAAATGGATCAGGCCGTCCACTCCGGCGCGCCTTGCATTCTCCCGTGCCGCCTTCACCACCTCCGCGTCAATGTCATAGCCCTGTATGTCAACCTCGATATCCGTATCGACCAGCTCCCGCGCCTCCTCAACCGTCTCGTACCACAGCTGCCGTGGGATCAGGTTTGTCCACTTCTCAGCCGTAAATTCGCGGTCCATGCCGGGCGCGATATTTGCGGCCATCATTGCCGCCTCAATCGGAAAGGTGCCGCTGCCGCAGAACGGGTCCACCAGAATCCGGTCCCTTTTCCACGGAGTCAGGAGAATCAGCGCCGCCGCGAGTGTCTCCGTCAGCGGAGCCCTGCTCGACAGCAGGCGGTAGCCCCGCTTGTGCAGGGACTCCCCCGAGGTGTCTATTGTCACCATCACTTCGTCCTTCAAAAGAAATATGCGCACCGGGTACGCCGCTCCGTCCTCCGGAAACCAGTCCAGCCGGTAGGATTGTTTCATGCGCTCCACCATCGCCTTCTTTGCGATGGACTGGATATCCGAGGGGCTGAACAGTTTGCTCTTGATGGAGGACGCTTTCGTCACCCAGAATTTGCCGTCCTTCGGGATATATTCCTCCCACGGCAGCGCCCGTATCCCCTCAAACAGTTCGTCGAAGGTGGTTGCGGTGAAACGCCCCACCTGCAGCAGCACGCGCTCCGCGCTGCGCAGAAAAATATTGGCGCGGCAGAGAGCCTCCTCATCCCCGGCAAAGGTCACCCGACCGTCCTCCACGCGGGTGATCTCATATCCCAGGTCGTAAATTTCCCGTTTTGTCACTGCCTCCATGCCAAAATGGCAGGGCACCACCAAGTCAAAGCTGCTCATAACCAATCCTTTTCCGTCACCGTAAAACGGTTTTTCATGCGATCTGCTCCTTCTTTATTGTTACACATTCCGGCCGTTTTTGAAAGAGTTATTTTAATTTTTTCATCGCCTCATAGCCGCCCACGACCGTGGCAACCTGATATCCCTGCCGCCCGAGGGAGCGTGCCAGCTGCATGCTTCCGCCTCCGTGCTCGCAGTAGAGCACCAGCTTCCGGTTCTTTGGCAGGCGCACATGCCCCTTCTCGATTTCGTCATAGCTGTAATTCACCGCCCCGGGCCAGTGGTCCTTCCGGAAGTCCGCCCGGTCCCGGATATCAATCAGCACAGCGCGGCCGGCCTTCAGCTCCTGCTCCAGCCCGATCGGATAAACCAGTTGAAAATCCATGCGTGATCCCCCTTTCTGAAAAAAGAAAGCAGACTACAGAAGGATATCTGTAATCTGCTTTCTTTATTTTATGCAGTTTCCCACGAAAACGTACTAACGGCAGTTGGATGCGTCAGTCGCATTGGATGCGTTGGATGCATTGGATGCATTCTTTGCGTTGCTTGCATTCTTTGCATTCTTCGCGTTGGTCGCATTGGTTGTCTTGTTGCTGGACTGGTTAGATGCGTTTGCTGCATTGGTTGCGTTTGTGCTATTGTTAGCCATACGTTTTGTACCTCCTAAGAGATTTTTTGATAGGTTACAAAAGTATTGTCCCAACAAATCGCAAAAATATGCATAATAAAAGCCTGATTTTATTTTTATGTCACTGCATGCTCCTGCGCAGCGCGGCGCCGAAA
>JAFLRQ010000122.1 GCA_022511395.1 Agathobacter sp.
CTATTTCCTCCATTCTAACAGTTTTTCTTTCCCGCGGTAAAAGGTCACCCGCGCCCAATTCTCACTTTTCCCCAGTATCTCGCCGATCTCTTTGAAGGACAACTCCGCCATAGTCCTTAGGTAGATCACCTCGCGCATCTGTTCCGGCAGACGCTGCATATCCTTGAGCACATCGAGAAGCTCATATTTTCGGATCAAGTGATCCTCGATCCCCTTATCCGTTGTTTCTTGTCCGGTCATTTCATCCAGCGATATCTCTTCGGCCGGAATCTCTTTTCCCCGTTTCGTCAGATATTGCAGAAAGATATGCTTGGCGATCTGGCAGAGCCAGACGCTGATCTTACAGCTGTAATCGTAGCGCTCTATAGAATTCATGGCTCTTAAAAAGGTTTCCTGAGTTAACTCCTCCGCCAGCTGCGGATCATGGCAGTACTTTAAGAGAAAACGATATACCAGTTTTGCGTTTTCCTGATAAATCTCCTCCACTGCTCTCCTCCTTTTGCTTATATATCCGATTTGAATCCCATTCGTTACAACCTATTTTAAAAAATACCAAAATAGGACTGATTTAATAACAGCTAAATCAGTCCTATTTCTTTATTTACTATCAGTTCCTCTATTGCGGCATACTGCCGTACCGCTGAAATTCCATTTTAACGCAAAAAATATTCCCGTCATACTCCGCCGAGATCGTTCCGCCCAGGAGCTGGGTGAACTGCTTGGCAATGGCGAGGCCAAGTCCGGTGTTGCCCTTGGTGCGGGACATATCCGTGGTGTAGAACTCGTCAAAAATCGCATCGGTGTCAAGCTCTTGTACATGGAGCTCATTTTCAAAGGTCAGGCAGATGCCCTCAGCCTGTGTCACCGTGACGACAAGATTCCCTGTTCCGTGTTTATAGGCGTTGCCCACCAGATTGTCAAACACCCGCATCAGCATATTTCGGTTAGACTCGATCATCAGCTTGGGCCAATCGCAGCGAAAAATAACCTCACGCTCCTGCCCGCAAAAATCGTCAAAATAGTTCGCCATTGATTCCTGCAGAACCTCCGTCAGATTCACCGGCTCCGTCTTGGGCCTTCGGTCGCCGGAGATCATTTTGGAAAATTCAAAAAAGGAATCGATCAGCTCCTCCAGCCGGATCAGGCGCTGCTCGACAATGCGGATCCCCTTCTCCTTGTCCGCTTCCGACAGATCCGAATGAAGCACGAGATTCAGATACCCCATGGCAGACGTCATCGGCGTCCGCAGATCGTGGGAAATGTTCGTCATCATCTGTTCCAGGCGGCGGCTTTTGCTGCGGTAATTGGTTCGACTCTGCCGCGTCTCCTTCAGCAGCTCGTTGATCCTTCCGATCAGCTTTGAAAGGCTCCCGTTCTCCGCGTGTACCAGCTCGTTGGTATCCTGCGTCAATATGGCCTCAAGCTGCTTTTCGATGCTTCTGATTTCAAGTCTCTGCAGACAGAAAAGGAACAGCAGAGCCATCCATCCTATCATCAGAATCACAAACAATGCAATCATCTGCTGTCCCTCCTTTTGTGCTTATCGTATTTCTGACTTTCGAAATGAAGCGTACCCTAACCCGAGAAACACAGCCAAAAGCACGCCGCAGTACAGGCAGCACCGCAGCAGATACCCGGATGACGGGTCATTTGCAAGACTGCGGATCATGACCTGCAGCTCATACTGGACAATTTTACTGTCAAGCCTGAAAATCGTACACGCCAGGCTGAGCAATAGCTGGAATACCATGAGCAGCGGAATTGCAATCACATTGTACACGGAGGTCTTCTTGACAATAAACGCAATTCCCACCAGAATCCCCATAATCGCAAGCATGGGAGGCAGCTGGAGCAGGCTGATCTTTGTGACCGTCCACAGATCAGAGGAAACCTTCCCCCTATTCACAATCAGATTTGCAAAGTAGAAAATATAGGTGTTGGAAAAGAACAGGAGCAGGCAGACCAGAAAAACCAGCGCTGTTTTTGATAGGAAATATTTTCTCCTGCTGATTGCCGAGGATAAGGTGTTCTTCACACTTCCGGCGGAAAAATCCACCGTAATGACGAGAGCCGCAATAAAAATAAATACATAGTAGAGATTTGCGTTTGCTGACAGAACTGCACGGTCAAGCTCATATCCCTCCATATTCAGCGCAAGCTCACGCATTTGCTTCACGGAAAGGTCCCTTATCTCCTCGTAGGACATATTCTCATAGATATTGCTCGATGCGGGCGTCGTGTTCACGTCTCCGACATTCACCATCCCCACCGAACCGGGCTCCACCACATAGGCAGAGATACCGATCATAAACAGCATAATCGCTGCCGCACTGTAAAATGCTACGTTTTTTGTGATGCGGTAAACATCGGACTTTATCATATTAATCATTTATTTTCCCTCCTCTACAAGCATCTTAAAATAATCCTCCAGCGAAATGCCTGTCTCCGCGATGGACGAAATATTGATGTCGTGTTTCACCAGCAGCCGGTTTAACTCTTCCGGCTTTATGTCCTTCTGGTAAATGCGGATCTCACTGTTGTCAATGACCTTGTAGTCGGTCACTCCCCCTTCTTTCTCGATCACCGCCGCCGCGCCTTTGGTATCGCCGGTCTTGATCGCGATACAGCGCATGCAGGCAAGGTCAAGCTCCTCCTTCGTGATCTCCTGGAGCACCCTTCCTTTTTCGATGATCAGAAACCGGTTCGCCGTCATGTACAGCTCTGAGAGAATATGGCTGGAAATAATAAATGTGATCCCCTGCTCACTGTTCAGTCTCCTGAAGGTTTCGCGCAGTTCGCGGATACCGATGGGATCAAGGCCGTTGATGGGCTCGTCAAGAATAATCAGATCCGGGTTGTCGAGCAGGGCAAAGGCAATCCCCAGACGCTGCTTCATTCCCAGGGAAAACTTGCGGAACTTCTTATTTTTCACCTCCGCAAGCCCCACCAGCGCCAGTGCCCCGTCAATCTGCCCGCGGTCGGCAATTCCCTTTTGCAGGGCATAGTATTTCAAGTTCTGGAAGGCAGTCAGCCCACCGAAAAACGCAGGATTTTCGATCAGGCAGCCAATGCGCCTTTTCTCGCCCTCCGCTTCCGCGCCCTTTTTCTGAAAGATTTCAAATTCACCGCCGGATTTGTCGGCAAGCCCGGTGATGACCTTCATGGCAGTGGTCTTTCCGGCGCCGTTGCGCCCGATCAGGCCGTAAATGTCCCCGCGGTACACCGTCATGTCCACGTGGTCGAGCGCCGCAAAATTCCGATAGTTCTTGCAGAGTTTCGTCGTCTGCAGTACAATTTCACGCATATCGTTAAACCTCCTCGTGTTGTGATATGCTCATTATACCGACAAAGTCTGAAAAAACTCTTAAATAAAATAATAAATAAGTCTGAAATCATTTTTTCAGCCGATAACCGATTCCCCATACCGTCTCAATATAATCGCCGTCACTGCCGCCTGCCTTTAGCTTTTTCCTCAGCTTGCTGATATGGACGTTGAGCGTATTATCGTCCGCGGAATTTTCATCATCCCACACCGTATCATAGATCAGCGCTTTGGTGCAGACGCGGCCGACATTCTCCATCAAAAGACACAGCAGGTCAAACTCATGCCTGGAAAGCTCCACCGGTTCCCCGCAGCAGGTCACAGAGCGGTCACCCTTGTCCATCTCAAGCTCCCTGTAGCTTAACTTCTTTTGCGCATTCCCTGCCGCCTCAGGATTTCTCAGCCGCGCGGCAATCCGCGCCAGCAGCTCTTCGTTGTGAAACGGCTTGGTGACATAATCGTCCGCCCCCAGCGCAAACAGATCAACTTTTTTGTCAATATCGTGAATGGAGCTGATGACAATCACCGGAGCCGGATGTCTCGCCTTGAGATCCCGGATGATCTCCTCCCCGCTCTTGCCCGGCAGCATCAGATCCAAAAGGACCAGATCAACGGTGCTGTTGTGCACCAAAAGCCCCTCCGTGCCCGAATAAGCGCTGATTGTGTCGTATCCGTTCTGCCTCAGCAGAATCTGCAGCATATGGTTAATGTCCGTGTCGTCCTCTATGATCAGGATTGTCTTGTTCATGATGGCCCGCCTCCCCGATTCCTGAA
>JAFLRQ010000123.1 GCA_022511395.1 Agathobacter sp.
TCATGTAGTTGAACTCCAGAAAACTCAAGCCCTTTTCCATTCTCTGCTTGTAGCACTCCGCGCGGAGCATGTTGTTGACGCTGAAGCAAGCGCCCACCTCCCGCAGCAGCTCCACATAATTCAGCTGCAGCAGCCAGTCCGCATTGTTGACCATCATGGCCTTCCCCTCACCAAAATCGATGAAGCGCTCCATCTGGCGCTTAAAGCACTCCGCGTTGTGGTCAATGTCCTCCTTCGTCAGCATTTTGCGCATATCGGACCTGCCGGAGGGGTCCCCGATCATGGTGGTGCCTCCGCCGATCAGCGCAATCGGCTTGTTTCCGCCCATCTGCAGACGCTTCATCAGGGTGAGCGCCATAAAATGGCCGGCGGTCAGTGAGTCGGCCGTGCAGTCAAAGCCAATGTAAAAGGTGGCTTTGCCCGCATTGATCATCGTCTTGATCTCTTCCTCGTTTGTCACCTGCGCAATCAGACCGCGGGCGACCAATTCGTCGTACAGTGTCATCATATTTTCCTCCTTTTTAAGGTTTAAACTTAAAAATCCCCCGTCCCGTTAAGGACGAGGGGGGAAAATCTCGTGTTACCACCTTAATTCGCACACCGCTCGCGCAGTGCGCCTCAGCAAGTCTCTATCAAGACTCAGGCCTCTATAACGTGCGCCACTCCGTCGCTCCCTACTAAAAAATCGTTCAGGAGAAAAGCTCAGGGATGTAATACCTGCACACCGCAAGCGATGCGCTCTTTATTTTGCTTTCCATGCACCTCTCACCACCCGGTAACTCTCTGTTTGTTCCACAAAATGTACGTGTTCCCATCATTGCATTTATCACTATGAAGTTGGAGTTATTATATCCGCAAATTTTGGAATTGTCAACCCCAAACTTTATTCTGCACCCAAAAGCTCCCGCAGGCTCTTATACGCCGCCTTGTAGGCCGCAATCCCATTGCTCTCCTTCTTGGCTCCCGGCTCCTTCTCAAGCTGATCCAGCCCGGCAAAGTGGAACAGATGCGGCTCCATACTGAGGAATCCGGCATAGCCCTTCGCATCCAGCTTTGAGAAAATTTCTGCCAGATTGCCGTCTCCCTGTCCCGGCAGTACCACCTCGCCGTTGTCCCACATCGCGTCCTTCACATGAATATAGCTGATGAAGGGCTCCAACAGCCGATACGCCTCGAGCGTGTCCTGTCTGCACTGAACAAAGTTTGCAAAGTCAAAAATTCCCTGGAAATGCTCTCCGTAAAATTCGTCAAAGAGCTGCCTGCACTCCGGCGCCATCGCCCCGTAAATTCCCTTCTCATTCTCATGGAGCAGCGTCACGTTCTCTGCTTTGGCATAGTCGATCATCCGACCCATCCGCTCAAAGACCTGCTCCCTGTACTTCTGCGTCTGTGTCTCCTCCGGCAGGTAAAAGCTGAACATGCGGATATAGGGCGTGTCAAAATACTGCGCCAGCTCCACAATGTGTTTAAAGCTCTCAAAGTGCGGAGCAAACTCGTCTGTGATTCCGATTTTCCCGATGGGGGAGCCAATGGCGGAAACCCCGATGCCTTTATCTGCCATCTTCCGTTTCAGCTCTGCCGCCTTCTCCATCCCGATGTCTGCAACGCCAATCCCGTCTGCTGCCCGCAGCTCGAGATACTTCTGTCCCAGCTCCTCCAGCACCTGCAGCTGCACATCAAACTGCCGGTCAATCTCGTCCGCAAACCCCGTCATCCTGCATTGATTCAACATATCACTTCTCCTCCTTCTCTCTCGCCTTCTCATAGATTTTCAGCATCAAATCCAGCGTGTCCTCCACGTTTGCAAAATCCAGCAGATCCGGGACGTTCTCCTCAACGCTCCCGTAAAAATGGGAAACCGCCGTCTGATGTCCCGCGCCCCAGTAGGCTTTTCCATAGCCCTCCGCCTGAGTGAAGGTGCGTATTTCCGGGGGCTGTCCCTCCCGCCGGATATCCAGACAGCTATCCTCCATGCGGATGCTGCCCCTCTCGCACGCAATCTCCACCAGCGGCGGCGCATCCTTCGCATAGCCCGTCGTCACATAGAGGACTGCCCGCGCCCCCGGGTATAAGATATGGGCACAGAGCGTATCCTCCACCTCAATCTCGCCCTGCAGATGGAAATTCGCCTGCATTGCATTTACCGCATCCGCCTTTTTCCCAATCAGGTACTGCATCAAATCCAGCGTGTGGATTCCCTGATTGATCAGGGCTCCGCCGCCCTCCAGCGCCATTTTCCCGTGCCAGTCATCCCTGTAATAAGCCGAGTCCCTGCGCCAGGTAACAAAGCCCCTCGCGCCGATGATGCCGCCGAGCTCCCCGCTCTCCAGCAATGCCTTCGCGGACTGCACCTCCGGATTCCATCGGTTCTGAAAGCAGACGCCCATGCGCGGCCGCATCCCTCCCGCCGCAGGCAAGGCGGACAATTCCTGCAGCTCTGTGAGCTGCTCCCGGGAAATGACCGGCGGCTTTTCCGCAAAAACGTGAATGCCCCGCGCAATACATTGGACAATCATCGGCGTGTGGAGATAATGCGGCGTGCAGATATGCACAATATCCGGCTTTTCCCGCTCCAGCATCTCCTCCCAGTCCGTATAGGCGCGCGCGCCGTACTGTGCGGCGAGCTCTCCGGCTCTCTGCGCCACGCAATCCGCCACAGCGGAAATGCTTCCCCCTTCTGTTCCGGCAATGCTCCGGGCATGCACGACGGCAATGCCTCCGCACCCGATAATACCAGCCCGCATACTCATGAACCGTATGTTCCTTCCGTGTTAAAGGTTACGCCGCTGACGTTTTCCTTCTTCTTCGACAGTTTCCTTCGCTTGGTCAGCTCCTCTAAAAAGAGCTCCTCGTCAAGCGGCAGCTCCACCGGATGCCCCAGCCAGCTGGACAAGTGCATGGCGTTGGAGAGCGTGAGGCCGTTGATGCCCTCCTGTCCCCTTGCAATCAGCTCCCCTCCGTGCAATATGGCATCCGCAAACGCCGCAAGTACGCCGTTGTGCTGGGAATTCTCCCCCGGAGCGTCCACCTCCGTCCACGCTCCCTCGGGCTGGGCAAAGCCCTCTTTGCTGGTAAAGCAAAATTCCCGCTCGCTGACCTTCATCTCAAACATCATAAGCTTTCCGTTTTCGCAGACCAGCTTTGCCCGCTCCAGATCCACCTCCAGACGGTTTGTGCCGGGCGCATCACCCGTGGAGGTGATAAACACGCCGGTGGCGCCGTTCGGGTATTCCAGATAGGCGGTCACATCATCCTCCACCTCAATGTGGTGCCATTTCCCCTCGTGGCAGAAGGCCTGCACCTTCGCGGGCATGCCGCAGATCCACTGCAGGAGATCAAGCTGATGCGGGCACTGGTTCAGCAGTACGCCGCCGCCCTCTCCGTCCCAGGTCGCCCTCCAGTCGCCGGAATCGTAGTAGGCCTGCGTCCGATACCAGTCCGTAATAATCCAGTTGACTCTCTTCAACGCTCCGTATTCCCCGCTCTGCACCATCTCACGAAGCTTTCTGTACAGGGGATTCGTGCGCTGGTTGAACATGAGTGCAAAGACGACATCGCTTTTCTCCGCCTCCCCGTTCATTTCCCTCACCTGCTTGGTGTAGACGCCCGCCGGTTTCTCGCTGATCACGTGAAGGCCGCGGCGAAACCCGGCCACAGCGAGCTCCGGATGCAGATAATGGGGCGTGGCAATCAGCACCGCGTCCACATCGCCGGAGTCCATAAGGGCATCCGCAGTCTCATAGATATGTACCTCCGCAGGAAGGTTCGCCTTCGCCCACTCCCGCCTGCTCTCCCGGATATCCGCCACTGCCGTCAGCTGCATACCGGGTATCCTCTGCTCCGCCATCTGCCTGCAATGATTGCTCCCCATTCCTCCGATGCCAATGACACCCATTCTCACTACATCCATTTCCCCATCCCTCCGTTTCAAATTTCTGCACAACAATACCGATAAAGAAAAAAGCACCGACCCCATGGATACTTGTCCACAAAACCAGTACTTTCTGAGTGCGCGATCAGGGGCTCGAACCCTGGACACCCTGATTAAGAGTCAGGTGCTCTACCA